>DASPZT010000348.1:0-2040 GCA_035636135.1 Candidatus Limnocylindria bacterium
CGCACGAGACGAACACGCCCAGCCCGGCAGCGAGGGCAACCCGCAGCCGGTTGGCGTTGCGCGGGAAGTACCGGGTGTAGTCAGAGGCGTAAGGGTTCCAGCCTGCCGCGTAGCCGAAGGCGGCGGTGAAGGTGAGAGTAAACGCGCCCGTCTCGCCCAACGCCCCCTGCACCTTGGGATTGATGCCCTGGGTCAGGTTACCCTGTGACAAGATCCAGATAGAGGCCAGTCCGAAGACCACCAGCAAGTAGGGGAAGGCGAACTTCTCGAACTGGTGGACCATGTTGTGCCCGATGAACGCGACGGCGACCTGCGCCACGACTATGATCAGAAAGGCCAGCCAAAACGGCAGGTTGAACCAGTTGAGCAGGCGGGGGCCTGCCAGCGTCTGCAGGGCGAACGAGCCGCTCACGCTGTTGACGATGAACCAGCCGACGTTGGCGGTGAAGGCGTTCAGACCAGCCGGAAGGATATTGCCGAGGAACCCGAAGGCGCCTCGGCTCTGGACCATCTGGGGCACACCGAACTTCGGCCCCCAACTCGAGAGGATGGCATGCGTGAGCGAGCCCAGCGCGGTGCCCAGGATGATAGCGAGGGCCCCGTCGACGAACCCCATGCCGAAGAAGGCGATGGGGAGCACGCCCACGAACACCGTGGCGAACTCCAAGTTGGGAGACATCCAGGTCCAGAAGAGGTCTAACGGGTGGCCGTGGCGCTCTCCCTCGGGGATGTACTCAATCCCACCCGGTTCCACGGCGACGACGCGGGAACCGTACTGGCCCTCGCGAACGGGGACCGGGCGATCGGCGAGGTCCTTCACACCCATTCGTGTTCTGGCAAGATTCTAGCGGCTGTGATTGATCTCCTGATCCGCCGGGCTCGATTGCCGCGGGCGAGGAGCCTCGCGGATGTGGCCATTCGCGACGGCCGCATCGTCGCGGCGGCGGCCGAGGAGCCAAAAGAAACGATCGAGGCAAACGGGGCGCTACTCACTCCAGCGCTAGTCGAGCCCCATATCCACCTGGACGCGGTGCTCACGGTGGGCCAGCCGCGGCACAACCTGACCGGGTCGCTCTTCGAAGGGATCGCCATCTGGGGCGAGCGCGTGAAGGACCTGACGGTCGCGGATGTCAAAGCTCGGGCCGAGGAGGTGTTGCGCTGGCAGGTGGCCAACGGAGTGCTGTTCGTGCGCAGCCACGTCGACGTGTGCGACCCCCAGCTCACGGCTCTCCGAGCGTTGATCGAGCTGCGCGCCGAGGTCAAGGACGTGGTCACGTTGCAGCTGGTCGCCTTCCCCCAGCAAGGGATCCTTTCCTTCCCAGACGGCGAGGCCCTGATGCGCCAGGCCGTCACCTTGGGGGCGGATGTCGTCGGCGCCATCCCCCATTTCGAGCTCACCCGCGACTACGGCGAACGATCCGTGAAGTTCGCCATGGAGCTGGCCGCCGAGCACGGGAAAGCGGTTGACATCCATTGCGACGAGACCGATGACGACCATTCCCGGTTCCTCGAGGTGATGGTGGCGGAGACCATCAGGCTGAAGTTGAACGGGCGGGTCACCGCCAGCCATACCACCGCCATGCATTCCTACAACAATGCCTACGCTGGCCGGCTGATCAGCAACGTGCGGCGGGCCGGCCTGCACATGGTGACCAACCCGCTAGACAACGCGGTATTGCAGGGGCGGTTTGACCACTACCCGATCCGGCGCGGCCATACCCGGGTCAAGGAGCTGCTGGCAGCCGGGGTGAACGTGTGCGTGGGCCACGACTCCGTGATGGATCCCTGGTATCCGCTGGGGTACGGCGATCCGGTCCAGGCGGCGTTTGTGCTGGCCCACTATGGCCAGATGTCCGGCTATGAGGAGATCCGCACCCTGATCGACATGATCACCGTCAATGCGGCTCGCACCCTTGGCCTCGCCGACTACGGGCTGGCGCCCGGCTGCCGCGCCGACCTGGTCCTGTTCGAGGCGCCGACCGAGATGGATGCCATCCGGCTGGTGGCGCCGCGCCGGCTCGTGCTCAAGGCCGGCCGGGT
>DASPZT010000349.1:0-10279 GCA_035636135.1 Candidatus Limnocylindria bacterium
GCGGTCGGGCGCAACCCTGAACACCGGTGCCCGGGCACGCAAGATCGAAACCGGCAGCGACGGCAGGGTGACCGCCGCTCTGTGGATCGACCGTGATAGCGCCGAGCACCGCCAGCGAGCTCACGCCGTGGTCGTCTGCGCCAACGGCATCGGGACGCCGCGGCTGCTGCTGCTGGCGGCATCGCCGCGGCACCCGGATGGCCTGGCAAATTCCTCGGGTCTTGTCGGCAAGAACCTGATGCTGCATCCGAACTGCTCCGTGACCGGCTTTTACGACGAGAACCTCGACAGCTGGCGGGGCCCGGCAGGCCAGCTGATCCATTCCATGGAGTTCTACGACACGCGCGCCGAGCATGACTTCGTGCGCGGCGTGAAACTGCACGCACTGCCCACCCCCGGCCCGCTGAACGCGATCGAGGTCCATCGCGCATTGCCCTACGACCAGCTGTGGGGCAGTGCCATTCACGATGTAGCGCGATCCCACGCCCGTGGCATCCTGTGGGCGGCCAACACCGAGGACCTGCCCGACGAGGCCAATAGAGTGACGCTGGACCCGAACTTGACAGACGGCGACGGGGTATCAGCCCCCAAGATCCATTACCGGATCAGCGAGAACACCCGCAAGCTCCTACGCTGCGCCGTGCAGCGGATGGAGGAGATACACGCAGCCTCCGGAGCAGCCAGGACCTTCCCGGTCGAGCTGTGGGTCGACCAGCCGGGTCATCTGCTGGGCACGGCCCGCATGGGCAACGACTCCGCCACGTCGGTCGTCAACTCCTACGGCCAGGCGCACGACGTGCCGAACTTGTTCCTCGCCGACGGCAGCATCTTCGTCACCAGTGGCACCGCCAACCCGACGTGCACCATCTCCGCACTCGCTCTTCGGGTCGCCGAGCACGTCGCGGCAACTGCGAAAGACCAGAAGGTGAGTGCATGACAACCAATACCCCCGGCGGATCGCCGTTGCGGCTGTCGGTTCCCCCGAAGTTCGCCGCTCCCCGCCAGCTGACCAGAGCCGAGGTAGGCACGCTGCGGGCCATCGCCGACGTGCTCATCCCAGCCGCAGGCGATAACCCGGCGGCGACCGCAGAGCCAGATTTCGAGGCATGGCTTGCGCGCGCCATCGACGCCCGCGCCGATGCCTTCGATGCCATCACCGTCTTCGTCGCACAGATCGACGGCGCTACACCGGAGGTGATTGACCAGAAATTGCGAGCCCTGCACGCCGAGCAGCCCGAGCAGTTCCAGGCGCTGTCGGCAGTGGTCGCAGGCGCCTGGCTCCTCATCCCAGCGGTGCGCGCGAGGATCGGATATCCCGGCCAGCGGCGCGATCCCGCGCGCCTGGAAGAGGCGGCCGACCAGATCTCCGACGGCATCCTCGACCCCGTCCTCGACCGCGGCCGCATCTACACGCCAGACGCCACCAGCTGGGACTGACACCGCCATGCGCTGGACCAAGGTGCTTAACGTCGTGGAATGCCACGCGGGCGGTGAAGTCGCCAAGGTCATGACCGGCGGAGTCGTTGCGGCCGTAGCGCTCGTGATCGCCCGGGCGGGGAACATCCTCGGCTGACACTCCTGACCTGTCACTGGGTGGGCGAGCTGGCACGCGAATCGCCGGTCTCCATAGACGGGCACCCGGAAAAGATCAACAGGAAGGCCGGGCAGCGGCGGCTCATGTTCGCGGCCAGATGCCGGTCGAGCGACCAGTCACCGGCCCGAATCGGGTCAGGATGATCATCGCGGCTAGCAGCATCGGCGCCAGGGTCAGGCTGACGAGCTCCCAGCGCGCCAGGCCAGAGACAACAATCGCGCCGAGCATGTCAGCGGCAAGCGCCAGCGCGGTCAGCCGGGTCAGCAGGCCGATCGCTAGCAGCAGGCCGCCGGAGATCTCAATCACCCCAACGGCATACACAAGCGTGCCCGGCGCGGGGAGAGGGTAGTGGCGGAACGAGGCCAGTTCGGCGGCATGATTGACGAACTTGCTCACGCCGAAGATCAGGAACACGGTCGCCGCCGCGCAGCGAACGCCAACAGGCCACAGCGAACGCCCGCCCGCGCTCACACGGCCAATGGCAGCCGTCAGCAATGGCCTGCGTTGTCCCGTCACCTTCTGGCCGGCGCCGGCCTCAGGAAGACGTGGCCGCGATCCGTCGTGGTTCGCCGGGGTGGGTGTGATCTGATTCATCGCGGCTGCCTCTGTGCCGGACCTGTTCGGCCGGTTCATCCCGTGATCGCCGTGGCTTTCAGCCCTATTGGCGGGAAACCAACTGCGATCATGGAACTTGGCGGCAGTCATCCGGTACCGGTTAGGTTGCGGGACGCTCCTGCTTGTGGGCGAGATAGAACTCTCGCCGGATGACCCCCGCCTGCCTGGTCGCCTCCATGAACTCGTTCGTCTGGAGCCATTGCCCGGCCCTGGCGAGATCCTTGACGTGGATGTGGACGAACGCAGCGTTCGGGTCATCGACGTCGCGGTAGATGGGCCCGTCGGCCATGCCATAGCCGCGGCGCTGCCCGGCCTGCGACCGTGGCTTCGCAGCCACGTCTCGAAGTCTTCGGTACGACACGGGCCATCATCTCCGGCATGAATGCCTCCTTGCTGTCCTGCGCTGTCCTGCGGCTACCCAGTCAGTCACGGTAAGCGCTCGCACGTTACGGGCACGGGCGGTCCGAGCAGGCCCGGTCGCCGCCGTTGGTACGCCAGGTTGACGGCGAGGTGGGGGATGAGGATGAAGAACACGATCACCTGGCCGGTCCAGCCGAACGCGGCCAGGTAGCTGCCCTGCCATATGCCCAGCCCGATCGGGGCCACCGCGGCCACGGCCAGGGCAACCAGCTGGGCGTTCCACGGCGTGCGGCTGCGCGGATTGGCCTTGGCCAGCGCACCCGGCGCGAGCCCCTCGCGGGCCACGGCATACAGCGTCCGGCCGGCAGCAAGGGCGTTGGCGCCAAAGCAGGCCAGCACCGCGGTCATGCCGGTCAGCGGCACCAGGACCTTCAGGTTCCCGATGTAGCGGCCGGCGACCAGGTAGACCGGGGTCACCTGGCCGGAGCCCATGTACCGGTGGACGAAGGTGCCCACCGGCGCGGCCGAGGCGATCCCGTAGGAGGTGAAGATCCAATACAGGCCGGGCAGCACGGTGATCAGGATGGTGGCCAGCGGCAGCCGGCGGCTCGGGGTTCTCGTCTCCTCCGCGATCGGCGCGACCACGTCGAAGCCGCTGATCGCCAGCATCCCGAACACTGCCGCGGCGATGACCCCGTGGGCGCCGCTGGTCGCCGCAGCCGGGTCGAGCGGCGCCGTGCTGAGGCCACCGCGCATGGCCTGCGCCACGATGATGACCACCGCCAGGGCGGCCACGAAGGCCGCCTCGATGACCATGAACACCCCAACCACCCGCGCCGAGACCTGCACCTGCCTGTAGGTCGCGGCGGCCACCAAGGCCACCACGACCAGCCCGCCGGCCACCGCGGTGGTGAAGGTGGCCGTGGCCCCAACACCGGCCAGCAGGGCGTTGCAGAACAGCCCGAACATGATCGGCTGCAGCACGCAGGCCAGCGTGTACTGGGTGGCCTGAACCCAGCCGAGTCACGCGCCGACCGATGGGCGCCTTCGCCGCCCTCGACCAGCGGATCGCCACCCGGTTCTCCATCAAGCCGATGGACCTCGCCGAGTCGGCCGCCTACCTCCGGTACCACCTGGCGCTGGCGGGACGGGACGACCCGCTGTTCGCCGACGACGCCATCGCCCGGCTGCACCGCGTCTCCAACGGACTGCCCCGCGCCCTCAACAACGCCGCCACCGCCGCGATCATCGCCGCCGCCGCCGGCAGCAAGGACCTCGTCGACGATGCCTACGCCAGGAAAGCAGTCGCCGAGCTCACCCGTGACTAGCCACACCCTGCGAAACGGCCCGGCAGCCATCATGACCCCGCCGTCGCCGCCCGGATACGCCAGATCGCCGCCCAGGCCGATCACCGCCGCGCGATCGTCGAGTTCCGCGCCCGGCACGCCGCCGACCACCAAGCCCGCGTCAACGCCCTGCTGCTCGAGGCAATCGCCGCCCTCGCCAGCCTGCTCCGCGCACCCGATCAGCCCGCAACCCCGCAGCCTGACCACCGCCCCGGCAATCTCACCTGCCAGCCCCAGAAACACCACGGCCAGCATCACCAAGACCTGCCGTCACATGAACGTCAAACGCTGCCTGAGGTGCCCCGAGCCTTCCGGACAGTCCATCCAATAGGATGGGCCGTCTGGAAAGGTGAAATAATTGCCCCGACCGAAGAAGAGCTTCTCACCTGAATTCAAGGATGAAGCCGTGAAGATGGTGATCGAGACGTCGCGCCCGATTGCCCGAGTGGCGAAGGAGCTCGGAATCAACGAAGGAACACTCGGTAACTGGGTGAGCATCTACCGCCGTGAGCATGCCGGCGATGAACCGCCGCTGACCGTGAGCGAGCGCGCGCGGCTGCGCGAGCTCGAGCGGGAAACCCGGGAACTGAAGATGGAAAACGAGTTCCTGAAAAAAGCCGGTGTGCCACGAGCGCGGGAGGTCGCGTGAGGTAGCAATGCGATTGAACGCGGTGCTGCACAAGAGATGAAGGACTGATGGCCCTTCGGAGCCGCCCTTCGGGGGGAGGCTTCAAACTGCCCTCTGCTGCGTTAGCTGAAGACTGTCGTGGTGAGCGATGAGGGAAAAGGCATCCATGAGGTGTCAGGTGGGGATCAAGAAGGCGTTGCATCAAAAGTCCCTTCGGGGATTCACTGTTGAAGTGTCGTTATTTAGTGAAGTGGCATCGGAACCGGGTGTTACGGCTTAGCCCGGGATAAGTCTGGCGGGTGCCCGATGACTGGCCAGGCGGTGCCCGGCACGGAGGTGGCGCGAGCTTGATCTGCTGCTCTTGTGCGGAACGTGGGATGGCGCGTCCCGACATAGCTCCGGCCTGGGAAAGGGCCGGGGCGGCAGGGAGTTCCCCAAGCGTGTGAAGCGCGAGGGGGTGAGTACCGTCGCGGGGCGCGCAGGCGGACCGGTTCGTAGTAGCGCGGATGCTCCTGCCTGGTGCGGTGGGAGGGGAGCGAAGGGACCGGCTCAGCCGTAGTTCGTGCATCTGATCAACCGGGCAGGAGCCTGGGAGGAGTCGCGTGGGCGAGCAGGGACTGTCAGGCAGGTCGTTCGATATTTCAAGGCAGGAGGTGTGGGAGGCTTATCTGAAGGTGCGAGCCAACAAGGGCGCTCCGGGTGCGGATGGCTGCTCGATCGAGATGTTCGAAGCGGATCTGAAGAATAATCTCTATAAGATCTGGAATCGGATGTCGTCGGGCTGCTATTTCCCGCCCCCGGTGATGGCGGTGGAAATACCGAAACCGCATGGTGGTGGCACGAGAATGCTGGGCGTGCCGACTGTCGCGGACAGAATCGCGCAGACTGTGGTTGCCGCCCGGCTGGAGAAATCTGTGGAACCGAAATTCCATGACGACTCCTATGGGTACCGGCCGCGCCGGTCGGCGCTGGACGCGGTGGGCAGATGCCGGGAACGCTGCTGGGAATTCGACTGGGTGATAGACTTGGATATCCAGAAGTTTTTCGACAGCGTGCCCTGGGATCTTATCGTCAAGGCGGTTGAAGCAAATACTGACCAGCCCTGGGTCGTCTTGTATGTGAAGCGGTGGCTTGCCGCTCCCATCCAGATGCCCGATGGCTCGCTGGCCGAACGTGATCGCGGCACCCCGCAGGGGTCCGCGGTTTCACCCGTGCTCGCTAACCTGTTCCTGAACTACGCATTTGACATCTGGATGGCGCGGAAGTTTCCGGCCGTGCCGTTCGAGCGGTATGTCGATGACGCGGTGGTGCACTGCCGCAGCGAACGCCAGGCCCGCATGGTGGCCACGGCGATCGGGGAGCGCATGGAGCAGGTCGGGCTGCGACTGCACCCGGACAAGACCAGGATCGTCTATTGCAAGGACGGCAAGCGGCCTGGCTCGCACGAGCACACGTCGTTTGATTTCCTGGGATTCACGTTCCGGGCTAGGGGCGTACGCAGCAAGAACGGGAATGTGTTCACCGGATTCGGCCCGGCGGTCAGCAAGACCGCCCGGAAGAGGATGAGCCAGCAGGTGCGGTCGTGGCGACTGCACCACTACACTACTTTCTCCGAGCAGGATCTCGCGCGATGGATTAACCCCATTGTGTCGGGGTGGATGAACTACTACGGACGGTATTACCGTACGGAGCTTTATCCGCTGCTCCGGCGCATCAATGCCTACCTGATGCGCTGGCTGCGAAAGAAGTATAAGCGACTGAGGACCTTCAAGAAGGCGCACGCGGCGTGGAAGCGGACAACAAGTCAGTACCCGCGCTTCTTCGCGCACTGGCGGTGGGTCCACGCGTTCTGGTAGAGAGGCTGAGAAGAGCCCGGTGACGGGAGACTGTCACGCCGGGATCTGTGGGAGCCCGGGGGTGAGATTCCCCCGGGCCACCCGACCAGCATACTTCGCCCGCGACCATCGGTGACCGAGAAGTTCGAGTTCATCGACGCGGAGTATGCGGTCTACCAGGAGTCTGCCGATATGTACGTGCCGTCGATCGTGAAAATGTGCAGGTGGATGGAGGTGTCCCGGTCCGGGTTCTATGAATGGCGGAATGCGCCGGAATCGGCGACGGCGAGAAGGCGGGGGATACTCGCCTTGATCGTGAAAAAGTCATTCGACGAGTCGGACGGGACTTACGGGTACCGGCGGGTCCACACGGACCTGGTGGCCTGGGGCGTGTCCGCGGGGCCGGAGCTGGTGCGGTCGGTGATGCGTGAGCTGGGCCTGGAGCCGTGCCAGCCGCGGCCGTGGCGGTTCAGCCTCACCGAGGGCGACGGCCAGGAGCACGACATTCCCGACCTCGTGAAGCGGGATTTCACCGCCGCCGCGCCCGGCCAGAAAATGGTCGGTGACATCACCTACCTTCCGACATGGCAGGGCTGGCTTTACCTGGCGACGGTCATCGACTGCCATACGAAAGAAGTGATCGGCTGGGCGACGGACGATAACTACAAGACCCCGCTCATCGAGAAGGCCATCGAGATGGCTGCCCGCAATTATCCCCTTGCCGAGAATGCTGTTTTCCATTCTGACCGCGGTAGCAACTACACGTCCCAGCAGTTCGCGAAGACGCTGAAGAAACTTAATCTCCGGCAGTCCGTCGGCCGTACCGGGATATGCTACGATAATGCGATGGCCGAGTCGTTCTTCGCCGCGCTGAAGAACGAGCGCGTCCACCGGACCCAGTATCCGACCCGCGAGCATGCGCGCCGGGACGTTGTGAGGTACATCGAATTCTGGTACAATTCAAAACGTCGGCACTCCGCGCTTCAGTACCGGACCCCACGACAGGTCCACGAAGAATACCTGGAACGGCAGCTCGCAGCGTGAATTAAACCACAAATCCGCTGTCCGGAATGTTCGGGGCAGATCACGCTGTCACGCCGCCCGAAATAAGCACGAGAGCACGCCCGAGCACGAGAGCCGACGCGGACAGTGGCCGTTACGGAAGGTGAGCACCCGGTGAAGGCGGCAGCCGGATGCTCACGCTGCCGATTAGGGCGCGGGGTGGTGGGAGGCTCGATAACGCGGGGAGTCGCTCGGGATTTCCAGTTCTGTACCGCCACGTTGGTCGTCCAGCGCTCTGGGAGCGGCGCCACGTTCGTGGGGGCCGTGACTGGGCTTGAGCAACAACGGAACGGCCAGTGGCGATAGTGGGCTGAAGGCCGGTCATGACCGGGTGAGTTTCCGGGTCGACCCCAGGGTGTGAAGCCCCAGGCCCGGTCTTCTGATGGTCGGCCCTGTTCAGGCCGGTTCTGCGCCCGGTAGGCCGGCTGGGTCGTTGGGTCGCTGGCGAACGCGGCCGGGGCCCGCATCCGCCGCGCGCCGGTCACCAGTTCGCTGAGCCGGTGCCGGCCGCCTCCGCCAGCCGAGACGGCTCTCTGGGCCGGGGTGGGCGGCGGGCCTTGGGTTGGGGCGGGGATCGGTGCAGCTGGTCCAGGTGGCTGGGTGGAGGAGCGAGCCGCGCAGGGACAGGGCGACGGCGAGCGTCAGCCCTGCGCAGAGCAGGCCGACGGCGTCCACGGTGATGAGGGGGAGGTTGCCGGTGCTGAGCCCGTAGACCAGCCAGATGGCGTAGCCGCCGGCGTAGGAGGCGAAGAAGCGGCCCGAGACCTCACACGATGTGCCGCGGGCGAGCATCTGCCGTGCCTGCAAAAGCGTGGTGAGGGCGGCGAGCACGCCGTAGGCGGTCGCCGCGGTGCCGAGGAGCTGCGCGGCGCTGGTGAACATGGGGTTTCTCTCTTTCACTCTGCAAGTTTGCGGCTGGGATATCAGCTCTCAGGCTGCTGCGGCTCCGGCCGTGGTCTTTTCCTGTTGGCCGCCGGCGCCGGTCAGGTCGACGGCCTTGGCCCGGGGTCGGCGGGCCAAGATGGCAGAGACAGAGCCAAGTACGGACGCGCCCGCCGACACGAGCAAGGCGGGACGGAACCCGTTGTCGAAGCTGACCGCGGTGCCGAGGTGCCCGTTGGAGACGAACACGGCCGAGGCCACGGCCACCGCCACGACCCCGCCAAAGCGCTGGAGCATGTTGAACACCCCCGAAGCGGTGCCCATGTCCCGTGGGGCTACCGCACCCATCACGGCCAGCGGCATCGTGGGAATTGCCATGGAGATGCCGACCCCGGCGATGACGAGCGGGACCACTATCTCGGCGTAGCTGGCCGTGTGACCCGCCAGGAGCGCCACCCATGCAAGCCCGGCGGCTTGCATGGCGAGCCCGAGCGTCATCAGTGGCCGAGCACCCAGCTTGTCGGACAGGGCGCCCGCCAATGGTGCGATGAACAGAGGTGTAGCCGTCCAGGGCAGGAAGCGCAGGCCGGTAGCCAGCGGCCCGTACCCGAGGCTCACCTGGAAGTACTGCGACATCAAGAAAGCTGCCGAGAAAATGGCTCCGTAGGCGAAGAACGCGGTGGCGTTGGCTGCTGAGAACTGCAGGTCCCGGAAGAGCCTGGTGGGGACCATGGGGGCGGCGGCGTGGCGCTCCCAGGCGAGGAACGCGGCCAGGACCACGAGCCCCCCGGCCATGAGGCCCAGGTTGGTGGCGTCCCAGTTGGTGCCACCCGACTCGACGAGCGACCAGATGACGGCCAGGGCGCCCAAGCTGGCCGAGACGGCCCCGACCAGGTCCAGGGCTGCTCCGCTCGCAGGCGCCTCGGGGAGACGGAGCCTCGACAAGGCGGCGCCTGCCAACCCGACGGGCACGTTCACCCAGAACACCCAGTGCCAGCTGAGCCCTTGGGTCACGCCCCCGCCGACGAGTGGCCCGGCGGCCACGGCAAGGCCGGCGATGGAGCCCCATATCCCGATCACGCGGCCACGGCGTTCTGGCCCGAACGCCGTGGTGAGGATCGTGAGACTGAGAGGCGTCACGATCGCTGCCCCGAGCCCCTGCATGGCCCGGGCGGCTATGAGGAGTGTTGTGCTGAGCGCCAGGGCGCAGGCCGCCGAGGCCAGGCTGAACAGCGCGAGGCCGGCGACGTACACCCGTCGCCGGCCGAAGCGCTCGCCGATGCTCGCCGCGGTGATGATCCCGGCGGCAAAGACGAGCAGGTAGGCGTTGACCGCCCACTCCAGGGTGGAGACCTGCCCGCCCAGCTCACGGTGGATGGCGGGCAGGGCGGTGACGACCACCAGGGAGTCGAGGGTCACCATGAAGAAGGCGACCGAGGTGAGGAGCAGCGCCCAGCCTGTCCTGGTGGGCTGCTTGGGGGCTATGGCCAGGGTTGGGGACATCGACTGCTTCCTTTGCTAGTGGGCCCTCGGGCTGCTCGCCCGGTACGGGTAGTGATCCGTGCCGGGCGCGATATCTATCGCCACTGCCGGCAGCCAGGGGGCCCGCTCGATTGTGCTGGCGAGCTTGCGCACCGGGTCGGGGAGTCCTTCGGCTTCTCGGTTCATCCGCGCTCGGCGGGGAGGGCCCTGGAGCGTGCACGGAGGCCCAAAAGCCGATGAGCGCGCCGAGGCAGCTGGGCAGAACACCTGCCAAGGGCGGGAGCGCACGAAGGTGCCGGCAATGCTCACCACGGCGAGACCGTCCTCGCCGGCAAGCCACCGCCCGGCGTTGACAGCGTCCTGCGATGGATCTTGCGGCCGGCCCGGATCGTCACTGGCATGAGCACCGCCATGAACGCAATCCGGACAGGGCCTAGACGGGTAGTACACCTGGAACTTCACACCGGCGACCGGG
>DASPZT010000350.1:0-4542 GCA_035636135.1 Candidatus Limnocylindria bacterium
CGCCCTGGGGGATTGTGAACTCGATCTTCTGGTCCTGGGTGTTCGGCTACATCATGTTGATTGCGCTGACCGTGGCCATCCCCGACCTGGCCAAGACGGCGGCCAGCAGCAACCCGGTGCTGGACATCGTGACTAACGCCCTGGGCACCACGGGCGGGCTCATCCTGTTCTTCGGTTTCGTGGTCGCCCAGTGGTTCTGCGGGCTCAGCTCCATCACGTCCAACTCCCGCATGCTGTTTGCGTTCAGCCGAGACGGCGCTCTGCCAGGATCGTCATGGCTGCATGTAGTCAGTAAGACGTTCCGGACCCCGGCGCGCTGCATCTGGGTGGCGGCGATTGTCGCCTTCATCCCGGCGCTGGCCCAGTTCTGGGTGCCCCCGATCTACTCGATCGTGGTGTCGATCTCCGTGATCGGCCTGTACGTCTCGTACGTGATTCCCGTGCTGCTGGCCCTGGTCTATCCGAACCGCTGGAAGCCGGGGCCCTGGAGCCTCGGCCGGTGGTGGAAGCCGGTTGCGGTGGTGGCCATCGTGTGGGTGGCAATCATCAGTGTGATCCTGATGCTTCCCGAGTATTCCGTGCCGGCAGACTTCAAGGGCAACGTGATCGACTGGCTGAACACCACTGGTGCCTGGGCTGGGCCCGCCGTGGCGATCTTCCTGATCGTCGGCGGCCTCTACTACCTGCTCTACGGCCGCCACAACTACACGGGTCCCATCATCATGGGGTCCGAAGACGACATGCGTCGGATGGAGCAGGACGTCGAGAAAGGCTCCATCTACCATGAGCCGACCGTAACGACTCCGGGGCCGAGTCTCGAACCGCAGCGAGTCTGATCAAAACGATGAGGAGCGAGCCCGGTGGCTCGCTCCTCAGATCTCGGGGACGGGAGGGAAATGGGCCGGCTTGACGGCAAAGTCGCCCTGATCACCGGTGCCGGCGGCGGCATGGGCCGGGTGGCCACCCGCGCCTTCGTCCGCGAGGGTGCCCGGGTGGTGGCCAGCGACGTGCGGGCCGCCGCGGCTGAGGAGACGGTGGCCGGCCTGGATGGCCAGGCGGTGGCGGTGGCCGGCGATGTCTCCAAAGAAGCCGACGTCCAGCGGATGGTGGCGACGGCGATCGACCGGTTCGGCCGCCTCAACGTCCTCTACAACAACGCCGGCATCTTCGACGAGGCCGACGAGTCGGTGTTGACCACCACCGAAGCCATCTGGGACCGAACCATGGCCATCAACGTGCGCGGCATCGCCTTCTGCTGCAAGCACGGCATCCCGGCGCTGATCAAAGCCGGGGGCGGTTCGGTGATCAACATTGCCTCCTTCGTCGCCCTGGTCGGGTGCAGCGTGCCCCAGGACGCCTATACCGCCAGCAAGGGCGCGGTGATCGCCCTGACCAAGTCGCTGGCCGTGCAGTTCGGGCCCCGCAACGTCCGGTCGAACGCCATCTGTCCGGGCCCGATCGAGACGCCCCTTATGCGCGACCTGCTGAAGGACGAGGCCAAGAAGCGGGTCCGGCTGGCCCGCATCCCGATGGGGCGCTTCGGCCAGGCCGAGGACGTGGTCAGCCTGGCGGTCTACCTGGCCTCGGACGAGTCCACCTGGACCAATGGGGCGGCGCTGGTGGTGGACGGCGGCATCACGTCCAACTACTTTTAGTGGACTGATGGCCACCAAAACCACGGCGCCCGAACAGCTGCTGATCGGCGGCCGCTGGCGACCCGCCAGTAACGACGGCGTCCTCGATGTGATCGAGCCGGCCACCGGCCGGCGGCTGGCCCAGGTGGCCAGCGCCACCGCCGCCGACGTGGATGCCGCGGTCACCGCCGCCCGGACCGCCTTCGAGCGCGGTTCCTGGGCGACCATGCCGGCCAGCGCCCGGGGCCGGATCCTTCACGCCATCGGCGAGCAGATCCGGGCTCACGTCGAGGAGCTCTCCACCCTGGAAGCGCGTAACGCCGGCAAGCCCATTCGCGACGCCCGGGACGAGGTGCTGGGCGCGGCCCAGTGCTTCGAGTATTACGCGGGGGCGTGCACGCGCATTTTTGGCGAGACCATCCCAGTGACGGCGCCGGGTCTCGACTTCACGCTGCGCGAGCCGGTAGGTGTGGTGGCGCTCATCGTCCCCTGGAACTTCCCGCTGACCATCGCCAGCTGGAAGGTGGCGCCGGCGCTGGCGGCCGGCAACACCGCCATCCTCAAGCCGGCCAGCTACACCCCGCTGACCGCGCTTCGGCTGGGCGCCCTGGCGCTGGAGGCCGGGCTGCCGGAAGGCGTCCTCAACGTGATCACCGGTCCGGGCGGGATGACCGGGTCAGCCCTGGCGGCGCACCCTGGCGTGGACAAGATTGCCTTCACCGGCGAGACCACCACCGGCACCGCCATCCTGCAGCTCGCCGCCCCCAACATCACTCGGGTGTCGCTCGAGCTGGGCGGCAAGTCCCCCAACATCGTTTTCTCGGACGCCGAGCTGGACAAGGCGGTCGAGGCGTCGGTCTGGAGCGTCTTCGGCAATGCCGGCCAGGATTGCTGCGCCCGCAGCCGGGCCTTCGTGCAGCGCGGCATCGTCGAGGAGTTCTCCAAGCGGGTGGCGGCGCGCACGGAGCGGCTGCGCCTGGGCGATCCGCTGGACGACGCGACCGAGATCGGCCCGCTGATCTCCACCACCCAGCAGGCGCGTGTGCGTGGCTATGTGGAGGCTGGCCAACGCGAAGGGGCGGCCCTGCTGACCGGCGGTGTCGTGCCCCAGGGCGCGCTGGCCCAGGGCAGCTACCTGGAGCCGGCCGTCTTCGCCAACGTGGGAAACCGGATGCGGATCGCCCAGGAGGAGATCTTCGGGCCGGTGCTGGCCATCATCCCCTTTGCCGAGGAGGCCGACCTGCTGCCCATGGTCAACGACAGCCCCTATGGCCTCTCGGGTTCGCTCTGGACCCGCGATATCGGGCGGGCGCTCCGGGTGGCCAAAGCGGTCCGCACGGGCGTGATCAGCATCAACAGCAGCCGGAGTGTGCACCAGGAGGCGCCCTTTGGCGGCTACAAGCGCAGCGGCATCGGCCGGGAGCTGGGCATGCACGCCCTGCAGCTCTACACCGAAATCAAGAACGTCTTCATCAGCCTGGAGTAGGGAGGAGGAGGAGCGACCCATGGCCCGCAGCACCGTCACCCCGGCGGAGCGACGCGCGACCCGACGCACCGAGCGTACCAACGGACAGTCGCGCCGAGCCCAGGCGCACTCGGCCAAGCTGTCGCTGGAGCAGCTGGTCCGGCAGATCAAGGACGGCGAGGTGGACACCGTCATCCTGGCCATCAGCGACCTCCAGGGTCGGCCCATGGGCAAACGGCTGACGGGCGCCTACTTCCTGGACCACGTCGACGAGGGCCTGCACGCCTGCGATTACCTGCTGGCCATGGACGTCGACAACGAGCCGCTGCCCGGGTTCAACTTCGCCGGCTGGTCGCGCGGCTACGGGGACATCCACGGCCGGCCCGACCTCAACACCATCCGGCGCCTGCCCTGGCTGGAGAAAACGGCCTTCATCCTCTGCGACGTGGAGAACTTCGAGGGCGAGCCGGTGGCGATTGCGCCGCGGACCATCCTGCGCCGGCAGGTGGACCGCGCCCGCAAGCTGGGCCTGGAACCCAAGACCGCCTCCGAGCTGGAGTTCTTCCTCTTCCGCGACACCTTCGAACAGGCGGCGGCCAAGCGCTACCAGGACCTGGAGCCCTACGGCCGGTACATCGAGGACTACCACATCCTGCAGGGCACCAAGGCCGAGTGGCTGCTGCGCCAGATCCGCAACGGCATGGAGGGCGCCGCCGTGCCCGTGGAGAACAGCAAGGGCGAGTGGGGCTACGGGCAGCAGGAGATCAACCTCCGCTACACGGACGCGCTGGAGATGGCCGACCGGCACGTGATCTACAAGAACGGGGTCAAGGAGATCGCGGCGCTCAACCAGGTGGCCGTCACCTTCATGGCCAAGTGGTCGATGGCCCAGGCCGGGAGTTCCATGCACCTCCATTCCTCACTCTGGGATGTCAGACACGACACCCCGCTCTTCTTCGCCAAGGGCGGCGAGCCGCACGGGATGGCGCCCGTGTTCCAGCACTACCTGGCCGGTCTGATGGCCCTGGCCCAGGAGTTCGCGCTCTTCTTCGCGCCCTACGTCAACTCCTACAAGCGCTACCAGGCCGGGTCCTTCGCGCCCACTTCGGTGGTGTGGAGCTATGACAACCGCACCTGTGGCTTCCGCGTGGTCGGCCATGGGGAGGGGCTGCGGGTGGAATGCCGGATCCCCGGAGCGGATGCCAATCCCTACCTCGCCTTCGCCGCCACCATCGCCGCCGGCCTGCATGGGATCGAGCACAAGCTGCCGCTGCCGCCGGAATTCCATGGCGACGCCTACACCGCCGCCGACCTGCCGCGGGTGCCGTCCAACCTGACCAGCGCCGTGGCAGCGTTGGAGCGCAGCCAGGTGGCGCGGGAAGCCTTCGGCGATGAGGTGGTCGAGCACTACCTGCACGCCGCCCGCCTCGAGCTGAAGACCTT
>DASPZT010000351.1:0-2670 GCA_035636135.1 Candidatus Limnocylindria bacterium
CGTTTGTTCTGCTGGTGCGGCGTGTGGTGGGTGAACGACGCAAGGCGGGCACCGCGCGCCTGGTGCGCCGGGCCGCGGCGGCTGGTTTCGCCGGTGTACTGGCAGAGCTGCTGGTCGTCTTCCTCGTCACTCACGTTGCGATGGTGACAGCGCCGCTGGGGTTTGAGAACTCGGGTGAGGCGGGAGCCGCCATCGGGATACTCGGCGCAGCGCAGCTGGCGCTCGCCGCCGTCCTGGCACTGGTGTGGGGAAGGCTTCTGCGGCTCAGCCCGGCAGAGCGCCGTCCCGGTAGGCGCCGGATTCGGCCATGGGCAGCGATAGCCGGCTTCGGTGGCATGGTGCTTGGCTGTGGAGCGTTCGGCGCCTGGAGCCTGCAGGCTGGCACGATTCCGTTGGTGGTCAACGCGAAGCTTATCGCGGGTGCGCCATGGGTCACGAATGTCGGGGCCTGGTGGCCTGGGCTGTTTGCAGCCATGGTGGCTCTCACGCTCCTGGCGGCTGCGGGCGCACCCGGCATGACCTCCAGAGCCGAGGGCATGGCCCCGCTCCCGCCATCCGCGAGTGACCGCGCCGCCTCTCCGGCGGCCCGCACCGTAACCATCCGCGCGACCACAGCGAGCATGCGCGCAGAGCCGGACCTTCCCAGGCGCAGCGCGGACTGGAATGAATCTCGCCAGACCGGCCCACCACGCCGCATCGGCTGGCGCCCTCGCCTCCAGGCGCCGCCCACGGGCGCTATGGCGCGGTAATCGTGGCAGTAAAGACTTCCTCATCGAGGGACGCAACAGCTGCGCGCCGGTCGGTCCACACGGGGTGGATCGAGCCATCCATGGCGGCGATGCCCTCGTAGTCGCCGTACTGGTTGCCGAGGTCGGCCCCGCAGCAGGTCTCGTTGGTCGGAGCGGTCGTGACCTGCACGTTCTTGGCGAAGCTGAGGCCGCCGTCGGTCGAGCGCGCATAGAAGATGTCCGTGCTCAGGTGCGCTGGGTCGTTCCTGGTGTCGTTCCATGACAGGTTCACCGAGCCATCGGACGGGTCGACCGCGAGCCACTGGTTGAACTGGTCGTTGGCCACCCCGGCGGGGTCGTCGTTCACCCGCAGCCGCGGACTCCAGCTGGCGCCGCCGTTCGCGGACCGGGACACAAAGACGTCGGTGCCGTTGGCGGCAGTCTCGTCCATCCACGAGCAGTACAGCGTCCCCCGGTTGGGCCCGGTGCTGGTGTCCGCCCCGCAGGCGGGGTACACCAGGGCGCGCCTGGTGGCCATGGCCGGGATCGCGATGTCGAATGCCACCTGGGTCGGCGCAATGGTGTGCGCCGGGCCGAAGCTGTTGCCGCCGTCGGTCGAACTGGCCTCCACGATGGCGTTGTTCTGGACGTCATGCCAGGCGACATGCAGGGTGCCGTCGGGCGCGACGAAAGGATCGGCCCCGATGTCACCCTTCGGGCCTGATGCCGTGCTGCTGGCGAACACCGGAGCCGAGAAGGTCTTCCCGCCGTCGGTGGAGTGGCTGACCAGAACCCCGTTGAAGCTTGATGCGCTCCCGTCGAAACGGTCCCACGCCACGTAAACCGTGTCCCGGTGCGGGCTCGACGGATTGTCGTCCACGGCAATGTACGGCTTGTCATTGAACTTCGTTTCGCCGGGCTGAAGCGCGAAGAAGGCCGAGTTCCAGGTCCGCCCGCCGTCGGAGGAGCGCGCCACCGCCATCTCGGTGCCGTTGATGGCCACCCCGTTGGGGAACCCGCTGGAGAAGAACACCACGATGTAGGCGTAGAACACATTGCCATGGGTGTCCCAGGCCACCGAAGGATCGGAACCAAAGTCGGTCCCGTTGGTGGTGAGCGGCGGCGGCAGCGGAAGGTCCACGCCGCCCCAGCTGGACCCCCCGTTGGATGAGAAGTAACCTCGCATGGGCAGGCGGAAGATCTCGTTCGAGCCCGCCACGATCTGGGATTGAGCCGACGGGTTGATGGCGATCGAGGTCTCGCTCTGCGGCCCCGCCTCGTTGCTCACATCAACATTGGGGCCCACCGCGACGCTCTGCGTCGCCCCGGGACTTGGCAGCGGCTTGAACCCGGGCGCGGAGACCGTCTGGAATTTCTGCCACCAGGTTGGCTTGCTGTAGGTGGAGGCACCAGAGTTCGTCGCCCCCGCGGCAGGAAGCGCCAGGCTGAGGTTAAGCGCCAGGACGAACAGAGAGGATGCTGCGGCGACACCTCGTAGCGGCCGTGCTATCTGCTTCCACCTCCGCAGGCGATGAAGTTCTGTTAACGGCATGCTCGCACCGGCCGGGATAGCCGGCAAGAGGCCTATTGAGCCAACTTAACCTCGATGATGGGCAGACCGTGGCATTACGACGAAGCGCCAGGCCACGGCCCGATCTCCGCACAATTCATGCTCCGGGCATGACCCCGAGCCGCGCCATGAACGTCGCGTTTCCCAGCAGATCCGGTACGACACGATCTTGCCGCCGCGCGCCTGGAGGAAGCCGACGCAGGGCAGGGAGCACGTCCGGCCGCTCGCGGGATCGTCCCTCCGGGTCCGACCAGGTCACCGGTCTGCGTGCCGGAGTACACGCCATCGACCACGATCGCGTCGCCGTCCTCGAAGGTCCGCAGGGCCACCAGCCGCTTGTCCGGGACCGCGGCACGGAACGCCTCGGGCAGC
>DASPZT010000352.1:0-11680 GCA_035636135.1 Candidatus Limnocylindria bacterium
GCTCCACGAGCATCTGGTGCAGCTCGTGGATCGGGCGCCAGAACTGCGTCATTCCTGGATCGCCTTGACTTTGAAGTAGCCATCCTCCGTGCTGGGCGCATTTCGCAGGACCGTCTCGACTGGCAGACACGGCTGCGGGACGTCGTCGCGCATCACGGTGCGCTCGTCCAGGGGATGCGCGGTAGCCGGGATCTTCGAGGTATCGGCGCGGTTCAACTGGTCGATGTAGGCGAGGATCGACCGCAGCTGGTCGCGATAGCGGGTCACCTCGTCGGTGGTCAGACCGAGCCGAGCCAGCCTCGCGACATGTTCGACTTCCTCGGAGGAGAGGCCGGAATCAGGCGTTGGCAAGGTTCCCATTATCCCCCGAACGGTGGGCCCGGCTTAGACGGCTAGCTTGACCGCGCGCGAACCGTCCGCCGGGAGCGTGCACTTGGGGGCCCGCAACCACGGCCCCAGCTCGCTGCCGGGGACGGGGCGGCTCACGTAGAAGCCTTGCACGAAGTCACAGCCGAGGTGCGCGAGCTGTTCCCAGGTCTCCGGGTTTTCCACGCCTTCCGCGACGACGCGAATCCCGAGGCTGTGCGCCAGGTCGATGGTGGAGCGCACGATGGTAGCGTCGTCACGGTTGGCCGCCATGTCCGTCACGAACGAGCGGTCGATCTTGATCTCGTCCAGCGCCAGACGTTTCAGGTACGCCAGGGATGCGTAGCCGGTCCCAAAATCGTCCGCCGCCAGCCGGACCCCGAGCGCCTGCAACCGGTGCAACGCCTCGTGCTCGGCGGCGGCCAGCATGCTGCGCTCGGTGATCTCGAAGGTGAGGAGGTCGGGAGGAATCGCCCAGGTCTCGAGCAGCTGCCGGGTGGTGTCTGGGAACTCTGGATCCAGCAGGGTCCGGCCCGACAGGTTGACGGTCACGCCAAGGTCGAGTCCGGCCTTGCGCCAGGTCTGTAGCTGCGACAGGGCCTCATTCAGGACCCAGAGGGTCAGCGGCTTGATCAGGTCGCTCTGCTCAGCCGCCGGGATGAAGTCGTCCGGCTGGATCAGACCGTGCTTGGGGTGGCCCCAGCGGACGAGTGCCTCCGCCCTGAGCGGACTTCCGGTTTGCAAGTCGACGATGGGCTGGTAGTGGAGAACCAGCTCAAACTGCTCGATCGCCGAGCGCAGCTTCGTGACCAGCGACAACGGCCTCGTGCTGCTCTCCTGCTCACCGGAATAGAGGCTGTAGCCGCTGCGCGCCTCCTTCGCCACGTACATGGCGACATCGGCCTGGCGCATGAGGGAGCTGGCGTCGTTGCCGTGCTGTGGGTAGATGGCGATGCCGATGCTGGCCCCGACCTCGACCTGTTGCCCGGCGATGGGAAAGGGAGCCTCAAGCGTCTCCAGGATCTTCTCAGCGATGAGGATGGCGCGGGGCACGTCCGTCGTGCCCGAGGGCACGACGGCGAACTCGTCGCCACCCCACCGGGCGACGGTATCGGCGCGCCGAAGCGCCTTCCGCAGCCGAAGCGCGACCTCCTGGAGCAGATGGTCGCCGCACGGATGCCCGAGCGTGTCGTTGACCTGCTTGAAGCGGTCCATGTCCAGCAAGAGGAGCGCTCGCGGTTTCTTCTCCCGCTCGCCGGCCAGGATGGCCTGCTCCAGGCGGTCGCCCAAAAAGGTTCGGTTGGGGAGCCCGGTCAGCAGGTCATGGTGCGCACGGTACTCCAGGGCTTCGGTCTGGGCCTTGCGCGCCGAGATGTCGCGCAAGGTCGCGATATGAAGCGATCCGTGCTCCAGCTTGACCTTGCTCAAGAGACACTCCAGCGGAAAGGTGGACCCGTCCGTGCGCCGGCCGACCGTCTCTTGCGGCGCGGACGTTCCGTGCTTTCCCGAGGACCGAAGCCAGCGGAACAGATGGGCGGTGAATTCGGCCTGCTCGGCGGGGTCGACCAGGACCGAGGCTTCCTTGCCGATGATCTCGTCCGGGGCATAGCCGAACAGCTTATGCGCCGGCGGGTTGCACGACCGGACGATCCCCTCGGCATCCAGGGTGATGATGCCGTCCACCACGTTGTCGAGGATGACCCGGATCCGCTCACCACTCTCGCGGAGTGATTCCTCTGCCCGGCGGCGCTCGATGAACTGCCCGATGTGACTCCCGAGGTTGCCCATGACCCGTAGGGTCGACCGATCGAGCGTTCGGTGGCCTCGGCTGAAGAGTGCCAGCACGCCGGTCACGGTTGAGCCATTCATGGTCGCGAAGGCGAACTCACTCTGCAGGCCCGCCCGGACAGCCCCCGCGGCGCGCGGCGATTCGGTGTCCGAGAGCACGCCAGTGACCGATGCCGGCTTTCCAGTCGCCCACACACGGCCCAGCAACCCGCTTCCGGGGAGAAACGTGACGTCACTCGACCCGGTCGCGAACTCCTCGAAGCTACGCGACCCGCGATGCCAGGCGCACTCCCAGCGCAGGACGCCGGCATCGCCGTCCACGATCCAGAACTCGCCGAGGTCCCAGCCAAGGTTTTCGCAGATCCCCCGGATGACGTGGGGCGCGGCCTGCTCCCAGCTGGCCGCGGTCGCCAGCGGGCGCGTGACCGCATACTCGGCATTCCGCAACCGCTCCGCGTGCTTTCGCTCGCTGATGTCCTGTAGAAACGCCACCACGATTGCCTGTCCGGCCACCTGCGCGGGCGAGACCGTCAGCTCCACCGGGAATTCGTGGCCGTCGCGATGCAGGGCTGGCATCTCGACCGTTTTCCCCAGCAGCCGGCCTTCGCCGGTCTGCCGGTAGCGGGCGATGCCGCGTTCGTGCGCTCGTCGGAATCGACCCGGGACGATGGTGCCGACCAGCGTGCGGCCGAGGGCTTCTTCCTGCGACCAGCCGAACGTCCGCTCGGCCTGGCGGTTCCAACCCACGATCACCCCGCGGTCGTCCGCGGTGATCACGGCACTCGGCGACGTGTCGATGATGGTCTTCAGCTCGGCCTGCGACTCGCGCAAGCGCGCCACTAGCCGGCGGCGAGCTTCCGACTCCCGGCCAGCGAACGCGGACCAGCCGTACAGGCCCAGCACCCCGGCGACCAGGGCAATCGCTGGAATGGGGCCTCGCGGCAGCACCAGGCCGACGAGGAGCACCAGGCTGCTGATGAGGGCGGCCAGACCGGTCACGATCCCGGGGCTCTTCATGGTGCCGGGACGCCAATGCGCCACGCCGGCGAGTATCAGGGAAGCGGCGTGAAAGTTCCGTTAAGGGCCCGTCACGCGGCCGTTACAAATCATGATAGGCACGCCACCCTGTTCACTGATTGTTAGGCACGGCTGGTTTACCGGCCGACGTGCACTCTCAGGAGATCCACAAAGGCCGCTTCGTCGAGGAGGGGAACCTTGAGTCGCTGCGCCTTTTCCAGCTTCGATCCCGGGTCATCGCCTACCACCAGGTAATCGGTCTTTTTCGAGACCGTGGAGCTGGGCACGCCGCCCAGCTCCCGGATCCGCTCTTCGGCCTCCCCCCGGGTCAGGCTGTGGAGCGTCCCGGTCAGCACGAAGGTCTTGCCGGCTAGCGGCCCAGTCGCCTTTCGCGGTGGCTTGATCCGGACGCCGGCCTCCAGGATACGGCCGATCAATCGCCGCGACTCCGCGCGCCGGAAATACTCGTGGACGGCGTCGGCGACGATGGCGCCCACCCCGCCGACCGCGATCAGCTCCTCCGTGGTTGCCTCCTGGAGGCGCTCGATGGTTCCGAAGTGCTCGGCCAGGACCCCGGCCATGTGCTCACCGACTTGCGGAATGCCGAGGGCCAGCAGGAATCGGGGCAGGGTCGCCTCCTTGCTGGCTTCGATCCGGTCCAGGAGGTTCTGTGCGGATTTGTCGGCAAACCCTTCGAGCGACAGCAACTGGGCCTTGGTCAAGTGGTACAGGTCCGACGGGTCCCGGACCATCCCACGGTCGAGCAGCTGGTCGAGCGTGGCGTATCCGAAACCCTCGATGTTCATCGCCGACCGGCTGACGAAGTGGCGCAGGTGTTCCCGCACCTGGGCCGGACAGACCGGGTTGATGCAGCGGGTCACCGCCTCGCCCGGCTCCCGGTGAAGCGGCGTGTGACACTCGGGGCAGGCGGCCGGCATATGCCATGGGCGGCTCCCCTTGGGCCGCTTCTCGCGGATGACGCGGACCACTTCCGGGATCACGTCGCCGGCCCGCTGGACAATCACGTGGTCCTGGGGGCGGACGTCCTTGCGGGCGACCTCGTCCTCGTTGTGCAGGGTGGCCCGGCTGACGGTGGTCCCGCTGATGAGCACCGGCTGCAGCCAGGCGACCGGGGTCACGGCGCCGGTCCGCCCGACATACACCCGAATCTCTTCCACGACGGTCTCGGCCTGTTCCGGCGGAAACTTGAAGGCGAGCGCCCATCGCGGACTGCGCGAAACGAAGCCAAGCTCGGCCTGCTGCGCAAGGGAGTTGACCTTGATCACAATCCCGTCCGTCTGATAGTCGAGCGAGTGGCGCTTTTCCTCCCACTCGTCGAGGAAGCCGATGGCCGACTCGATATCCGCATGCGTCCGGGAATTCGGGTTGACATTGAAGCCCATCCGCCGCAGCAGCTCCAGGATCTGCGCCTGGCTGCGCGTCCGGCCGGCCGGGTCGAGGGCGTAGATGAACGTGTCCAGCCGGCGGCTGGCGGTGACGCGCGGGTCCAACTGCCGAACCGCGCCGGCCGCCGCGTTGCGAGGGTTGGCGAACAGCGCCTTGCCCTGTCTGGCCAGCTCTTCGTTCAGCCGCTGGAAACTGCGCCTGGGCATGTACACCTCGCCGCGAACTTCAAAGGTCCCCGGGAATTCGGCAGGCACGGTCACCCTCAGCGGCACGCTGGGAATGGTCTTCACGTTGGCGGTTACGTCCTCTCCGATGAAGCCGTCGCCGCGCGTGGCGCCGACCTTGTATTGCCCGTCCTCGTACAGCAGGCTCATGGCCAGGCCGTCGATCTTGAGCTCGGTGACATACTCCACTGGCACGTCCCCCAGCACCCGCCGGATCCGCTTGTCGAATTCCCGGACCTCGTCTCGCTCGAAGGCGTTGTTGAGGCTCAGCATCGGCACCCGATGGGTGACCTTGGCAAACGCGTTGGAGGGCGGCCCGCCGACCCGCTGCGTCGGCGAGTCCGGCGTGACCAGCTCGGGGAACTGCGTCTCCAGCTCGACCAATTCGCGGAACAGCGCATCGTACTCGGCGTCCGTGATCTCGGGCGCGTCCAGCTCGTGATACCGGCGGTTGTGATACTCGATCTGCGTGCGCAGCTCGACGATGCGGGCCTGGGCCTCTTCGATGGACTTGACGGCGCCCGCCGCCATCACACTTTCTTGATCGGCGCCATCGAGACGGCCAGGATCTTCATCCCCACCCGGTCGAACTTCACGATCAGCTCTTCGTCCGTCCGCGTGAGCGTGCTTTTCAGGACCGCGCCGCGTCCCCAGCTCTTGTGCTCGACGGTGTCACCGGGCGCGTAGCGCTGCACCACGGTCAACGGCGCCGAGGCTCGGGCCGCCTCGATGGCCCTAGCCGGGGCCATGCCGGTGGCGTCCACCCCGGCGGGCAGGCCCGCGGTCCCCTCGACCAGCTCGACCGGGATGTCCTTCAGGAACCGCGAGGGGATGTTCAGGTTGGCATTGCCGTACAGGTGGCGCCGGAAGGTGTGGAAGAGGTAGAGGCGGTCCTTGGCGCGGGTCATCCCGACGTAGGCCAGCCGGCGCTCCTCCTCGAGGCCGGCGGGGTCGTCCAGCGACCGGCTATGCGGGAACAGCCCCTCCTCCATCCCCAGGATGAACACCACCCGAAATTCGAGGCCCTTGACCATGTGCACCGTGATCAGGGTCAGGCCCTGGGGGCGCTCGTCGAGCGAGTCCACGTCGCTCATCAGGGCCACGTCCTCCAGGAATGCCTGCAGCCCCTCGCCCGGCGCCAGGCCATCGTACTCGGAGGCCAGCCCGCGCAGCTCGAGCACGTTGGCCCAACGCTCATCCGCCTCGGGCCCGCTCTCTCGCAGGTAGCGCTCATAGCCGATCCGGGTCAGGAGCAGCTCCACCACCTCGACCAGGGGACGCTCCTGGGCGGCGGCCCGGACTTCCTTCACCGTCTCCCTGAACTCCTCGAGCGACCGCAGCGCTTGGCCCGGCAACCCGGCCATCTCCGACACGCGCTCGAGGGCCGCCCAGGGGGTGAGCTCGTGGCCGTCGGCGAAAGCGCCCAGCAGCACGAGCGTTTTCTCCCCAAGCTTCCGGCGGGGGACGTTGATGACCCGGGAGAAGCTGAGGGTATCGTCCGGGTTGGCGATCAACCGGAGGTAGGCGAGGATATCCTTCACCTCGCGGCGCTCATAGAATCGAAGCCCGCCGATCAGCTTGTAGGGGAGGCCGCGCCGGAGCAGGACCTCCTCCACCGCCCGGGACTGGGCGTTGGTGCGGTAGAGGACGGCGAGGTCGCTCAGGCTATAGTCGCCCTGCGCGACCAGCCGGAGCGCTTCCTGGGCCACGGCTAGGGCCTCCTCCTGTTCGTCGTAGGTCTGGGCCACGACGATCTTGGGCCCACCCTGGCGCTCGGTCCACAGCCGTTTGGCCACCCGGCTCGCGTTCGCCTTGATCACGTGATGGGCCGCGTCCAGGATGGCCTGGGTGGAGCGGTAGTTCTGCTCCAGCTTCACCACCTGGGCGTCGGGATAATCGCGCTCGAAGGACAGGATGTTCCGGATGTCGGCGCCCCGGAACCGGTAAATCGATTGATCATCGTCGCCCACCACCGTGAGGTTGCGGTGCTTCGCGGCCAGGTGAGTGACCATCAGATACTGCGGCTTGTTCGTGTCCTGGTACTCATCGACCAGGATGTACTTGAACCGCTGCTGGTACCGTTCCAGCACGTCCGGGTGATCCTGGAAAAGCCGAACGGTGCGCCCCAGCAGATCATCGAAGTCGAGCGCGCGGTTGCGCTCCAGGAGCGGCTGGTAGCGCAGGTAGATCTGGCTCGCCACTTCCTCGACCGGGGTGGCGGCCCGGGCCCCGGCCTCGGCCGGGCTCAGCAGTTCGTCCTTGGCTCGAGAGATTAGGGTCACGATGCCGCCCGGTGGGTAGCGCTTCTCGTCCAGGTGCAACTCGTTCATGACGCGCTTGACCGCGGCCAGCCGGTCCGCCTCGTCATAGATCACAAAATGGCGATCGATCCCGGCGGCACTCCCATCGCGGCGCAGGATGCGGGCCCCGATGGCGTGGAAGGTGCCCATCCAGATACCGGTGGCGCCCAGCCGCAGCAGCTGCTCGACTCGCGTCCGCATCTCGCGGGCCGCCTTGTTGGTGAACGTCACGGCCAGGATCTCGCCGGGTCGAGCGCGGCCCTGCTCGATCAACCAGGCGATCCGGTACGTGAGGACTCGGGTCTTGCCGCTGCCGGCGCCGGCAAAAATCAGCAACGGCCCATCGCCCGCCGTCACCGCGGCGCGCTGCGGGGGATTGAGCGTGGTGAGGACATCCAGGTGGGGAGCGGTCTCGACGACCGGCGATGGAGTGGAGGCCACGGTCGAGACTTATCTTACTTGTGGTCTACGATCGGAGCGCGATGCGCGACGTGATGTGGGTGCCGACTCCGGGACCCGGCCTGGAACACCTGCGTCTGGCGGCAGACTGGTGCACCAGTGTCTTGATCGCGACGGATGCCGGCCGCCCCTACAGCTTTTCCTATCACCTGACCTGGGATGCCGGCTGGCACGTGCGAACGGTTGACGCCCGCCTGCTCGGCGATGAGCGCCCGCCGATCCAGCTCCGCGCGGACGGCGCGGGTCACTGGCTGACCGCGCAGGGGGAAGGCATGGCCGCGCTGGCCGGCTGTATCGATGTGGATTTCACCGCCTCTCCCTTCACCAACACGCTGCCCATCCGGCGGCTCGGCCTCGGGGTTGGACAGTCGGCCCGGCTGCGGGTGGTCTACATCCGGGTGCCGACACTGGAAATTCGGCCGGCAACGCAGACGTATACGCGGCTCGACGCTACGCACTATCGCTACGAGTCCGGGACCTTTCGGGCGGACCTACCGGTCGATGAGGACGGACTGGTCCTCGACTATCCGGGCCTCTGGCGCCGAATCCCGGCGACCCTGCGCGCTTAGCGCTTGCGGCCGCGCGACCGGCCGCGCTTCCCGCGTCCGGAGGCAATCTGGTCGCCCTCAAATTCGTCGCTGGGCCGACCGGTCGGCTTGGCCGCCTTGAACGACTGGGAAAAGGCCCCAAAGAACTGGTCGCGGAGTTCGAGGGTGGCGACCTCAAAAGCGTCTTTCACGGTCCAGTGGTCATCCTCCGAGTACCGTCGCTCGCAGGCCCAGAGCAGGAACGTGATCAGCTTGACGCGTGCCCAGGCGCGAAATGGGCCCGGCTTTCCAGTCCTGGCCGGCTTGGCAGCCTTGCCGCGTGCCCCTTTAGCCGGCGGCGGCGGTGCGACCGCCCCACCAGGTCCGACGACGTTCCAGTTCGGAGGCGGCCCCTGGACGGGCGCCGCCGGCGCCTGGGACATGAGGGTGGCGCGCAAGTTCTTGAGGTCGTCGACCGGAGTGGCGAGTCGGTTGGGATCTTGGGCCGGGGCTGCCTGGGGAGCGGGTGCCCTCGGGGGAGCCGGTGGAGGAGGGGCGGAACGGCCCGGCAGGCTGACGGTCCCTCTCGGCTTCGGGAGTGCCATTGGCGGGACGGAGAAGGTGGGCGGGGTGGCTTGCCGCGGCTGAGGCCGCGGGGGTGCCGGCGGGGCAGGCGGCTGGGCGGCCACCGCCGGATACGGCGGCGGCACCGGCGGCTGGCCGGGATAGCCTGGCCACGCCTGCGGCGGTTGCCCCTGCGGACGAGCGGGCTGCGGCGGCGAATAGACAGGTGGCGCTGGATAGCCACTGGGCTGAGGGGCCGGATAACCGGGGGGACGAGGCGCCGGATAGCCCTGCGGCGGACCTCCCGAATAGCCTGGCGGCGGGCCGCCCGGATAGCCTGGCGGCGGCGCAGCGGGGTAGCCCTGCGGTGGTTGGCCGGGATAGCTCGGCGGGGCAGCAGGATAGCCCTGCGGTGGTTGGCCGGGATAGCCCGGCGGCGCCTGCGCCGCTGGATTCCACCCCGGGGGCGCTGCGGTGGGTCGCTGTGCCCACGGTTGGTTCACCGGCTGAATCGGCCGTTGCTGATCGGGCGGAATGTACGGCGATCCCGGTCCGTGCAGCGCGGCCTGGCTCCGACGAAGCATGTCCTGCAGGCGGGCCTTGTCGATATACAGGTTGGAGCCGAGGGTGGGATCCACCCCGGCTGACATGCTGACCTCGCCCTGCTGAAATTCCCAGAGCAGGTCGAAGGCCTGGCGTGCCCCGCGCACCGCGCCGCCGCTGGCGTGTACGAGCCCCCCACCCTGAAAGGCGTACGTCCAGGCGCCTCGGGGTTCACGCAGGCGCAGGACGCAGGACTCGCCCTGGTTCACCACGCGGTCGAGCAACCCGAGCAGGTTTACACGGTCGATCGGCTGGTAAGGTGGCGTCGCACCGGCGGGCGCGGGCGCGCCGGGCTTGCTCTTTGGAAAGAGCTTCATGCGTCCCCCTACTATAGGGGCGTATTTTCGTCTCTCGACCGAAGAACCCGTGACAGCTCTGTAAACGGCACCGTTATCGAATTGTCACGAGGTCTTACCGGCGACCGAGCGCCGTGATCACCTGCTCGTCGGTCACCTGGGGCCAGTCCTCATAGAAGTTGCCCACGGCGTAGAAGGGCGATGGGGTGGCCAGCACCACGCACTCATCCACCAGCGGCTTCAGCTCGTCGATGGTGTCCTGCGGCGCGACCGGGGCGGCCAGGATCACCCGGCGCACCCCGCGCCGGCGGACGGAGGCGATGCCAACCCGAGCGGTCAATCCGGTCGCGATGCCGTCGTCGGTGAGGATCGCCTGCGGGTATCGATCGGAGGACCAGGATTCGAGAGCCACCCGCTGCATCCAGCGTTGCAGCTCGAGCCGCTGGTACACCGCCTCCGCCTCCAGCTCCAGCGGACTCAGGCCCAGCCGATCGAGCAGCCGGTCGTCGACGACTTTCTCGCCCTGGTCGTCGACGGCGCCGACGGCCAGCTCCGGGTTTTCTGGAGCGCCGATCTTCCGGACCGGGCACACGCCCAGCGGCAGGTCCAGCTGCTCGGCCATCGCCTGGCCGACGATGATGCCGCCCCGCGGGATGCCGAGGACGATGGTCCCGGCCGCTCCGCGGTAGGCCGTGAGGCGCGCGGCCAGCCGCTGGCCGGCATCGATCCGATCGCGAAAGAGCATGGCAATCCTACAATAGGCCGATGCAGACTTCCGTTCAGAAGATGCCAGCCGTTGGCGATCTGGCCCCCGACTTCCGCCTGCCGGGCACGCCCGAGGGCGAGCCCGTCACCCTCTCCGCATTTCGAGGGAGCAAGCACGTCCTGCTGGCCTTCTACGTCTTCGACTTCAGCCCGACCTGAACCAAGGAGTTCTCCTCCTTGCGAGAAGATCACACGCAGTTCGAGAAGGCCGACGTCCAGATCCTGGGGATCAGCGTGGACCACATCTGGGCCCACAAGGCCTACGCCAAGGCGCTGGGCGACCTGCCCTTCCCGCTGCTCGCGGATTGGGACAAGTCCGTCAGCCGGAGCTACGGCGTTCTGAACGAGGAGCGCGGCGCCGCTCGGCGATCGCTCTTCCTGATCGACTACCTGGGCCGCATCCGCTGGAGCAACCCGATCTTCGATTGGAACGAATCGAACCAGTACGCCGCCCTCCGCGAGGCGATGCTCGCGCTGCCGCGGATTCCAAAAAAGAAAGCCGGCCCGTAGGCCGGCTGTTTCCTGATCGGACTCGCGCCTAGCTCTTCGCGCCGTTCGGCTGGACGACGGCCAGGATGTCCTTCTCTGACAGGATCAGGTATTCGACTTCCTCGAGCTTGACCTCGCTGCCGGCGTACTTGGCATAGACGACCCGGTCGCCGACCTTGACATCAAGCGGCTCGCGCTTGCCGGTCGCCTCGATGAAGCGGCCGTTGCCGACGGCCTCGATCAGGCCTTCCTGCGGCTTTTCCTTGGCCGTGTCGGGCAGGACGATCCCGCTCTTGGTGCGCTCCTCGCGCTCGACCGGCTTGATCACGACGCGATCACCCAGTGGACGTAAACGCATGTTCGAACCCTCCTTGACGGTGGCGGTTAGCACTCTAATACCCCGAGTGCTAATCATAGCCGAAGCCGGGACGGCTGACAAGCGGCAGCGGCCTTGCCAGGGGTCGCCGACCGGAGTACGCTCGGGGCCAGCATTCCTGGCTGTTTCGTGGGAGGAGGGATCCATGAAGAGGGTCGTTCGCCTGCTCGTCGTGCTCTTGCCGCTTGCCCTGCTGGCAGGCACTGTGCCGGCGTCGGCCAACGATGAGGCCGGCTACCTGGCGCTCGGTGACTCCGTCGCCTTCGGGTTCAGCCCACTCGTCTTTGCGAGCAACCCGACCGACACGGATGCCTACGTCGGCTACCCCGAAGTCCTCAGCAAGCACGGGGTCAACGCGGCATGCTCTGGGGAGACCAGCGGCAGCCTCATCGCCGGGCCCCCGGACAATGGGTGTGCCGCCTTCAGGTCCGTCGCCCCACTCCACGTGAGCTATACCGGGACCCAACTGGCCTTCGCGGTGGGGTACATCCGGGCCCAC
>DASPZT010000353.1:0-3069 GCA_035636135.1 Candidatus Limnocylindria bacterium
ACCGCCTGCCCGGTGCGCTCGAGCACGGAGGCGGTGTCGGAGCCGCGGAAACCCTCGGCCCCGGCCCGGCGGTGCGCCTCCAGAAGCGTCCCAGCTCGAAATGCCTGGGGTGTCTGGACAGCCCAGGCTGCGGGCACGAAGTCCCGAAGGAGGCCGTCGTTCGAGCCGGACACGAGCATGGCGCTGGCCGGCAGCGCGGGGATGGCGCCCGGATGGTTAGCCAGCGACTCCAGCAAGCGGCGCACCAGAGTGCGGTCGACGAAGGGACGAGCGGCGTCATGCACCAGGACTCGCGACACGGAGGCATCGATGATCTCGGGAGCCAGGGCCTCCAGGGCGTTGAATTCCGAGTCATGACGCGTCTCGCCGCCGGGGATGACCGTCCAGGGCTTGCGCAGCCCAAGCGTTGTGATCAGGTCCTGGCCGCGGGCGCGCTCAGAGGGAGGCACGACCAGAAGGATCCGGTCGACGTCGGGGCTGGCATCGAAGGCCTGGAGCGACCAGCCCACCATCGGCTTGCCATCGACCAGCACGAAGGCCTTGCCGGTGCCGGAGCCGAGCCGCTGGCCGGCCCCCGCCGCCAGGACGATGGCCACCGTCTGACTCACTGGCTGAGCACCCGTTCGGCGACCCGGCAGTCATCCGCCGAGCGGACGGCGAAGTTCATCGGATCAGCGCGGATCAGGCGCACTGGAATGCCAGCCAGGCGAGCGCGCTCCAGGTCCGGCAGGCGGTCGCAGCTTCCCTGGTTGAAGCGCGACAGCCCTTGCAACTCCCAGAGCGCGGCGCGGTCGAGCGTGCTCTCGACCATGCCCCCGCGGACAACCTTGTAGGTGTCGGAAGCCGGCGAGACCAGCGCCGCCACGGGCTCGTTGTGCGTCTGTTCCAGGAATTGGGTCAGCATGGCCAGGGTCAGCAGTGGACGGTCGGGGTCGCACACGAGGATGGAAACGAGACCCCCTCCCCTGCCCCTCCCCGCGAGGGGGAGGGAGGAATTAGTGCCCGTCCCCGCCAGGGGGAGGGAGAGATCGCCCACGATCAGCTGGTCGAGGCCAGGCAGGGCCCTGAGCGTGTCGAGCGTGCGGTCCAGGACGGAGCGGCCGAGGATTTCCAGGGAGAGGGCCGCCGCCTGAGGCCCGGCCGGCGGCAGCGGAACGACGGCGATCAGGCTACCGACCGGACCCTCCGCCGCCCTGGATCTTCTTCAACGGCCGGCCTTGCTGCCGGCCCACCGACGACTCGCTGGACGGAGCGGCAAAGATCATGCGGCCGGCGGCGGTCTGCAGCACGGAGGTCACGACCACCGCCAGCGTTTGATGCATGTAGCGACGACCATTCTCGATCACGATCATGGTGCCGTCATCAAGGTAGGCGACGCCCTGGTTGGGCTCCTTTCCTTCCTTGATGATGGACACCTCCATCTCCTCGCCGGGGATCACCACCGGCTTGAGTGCATTGGCCAGGTCATTGATGTTGAGGATCTTGACCCCTTCGAGCTGGGCCACCCGGTTCAGGTTGTAGTCATTGGTCATGATGGTCGCCTCTCGCTTGCGCGCCAGACGGATCAGCTTGGCATCCACCTCGGGAACATCGGGCACGTCGTCGTCGATGAAGTCGATGGTGACCAGGGGCTCCTTCTGCAACAGGTTGAGCACCTCGAGGCCGCGCCGCCCGCGGTTCCGCCGGAGGGTGTCGCTGGAGTCGGCGATGTACTGGAGTTCGGCCAGCACGAAGTGGGGGACGAGGAGCCGGCTTTCTATGAAGCCCGTATGCGCGATATCGGCGATCCGGCCGTCGATGATCACGCTGGTGTCGAGCAGCGTCGTCGGAACCGTCTTCTTGCCGGCGCCGGCCGCCCCGGCGGCCGTCCGGTTCGAGCCCAGGAACAGCGCCATCATCTCGTCACGGCGGGTCAGGCCCAGCGTCACTCCCCAGTAGGCGAAAACCACCGCCAGGATGAGCGAGATCACAAACCCGAGGTACCAGGGCAAGCCGCGCAGGAAAAGCCCCACCATGGCCGCCACCAGGAGGCCGATCAGCAGCCCGGCAGTGGCCGCCACCAGGTCCGGGAGCGGGGTGACGTTTAGCTTATCTTCGAGCCAGAAGAAGGGCTTGGTCGTGACGTAGGGCAGACCGAAGAAGCCAAAGAGAGCCCCCGCCAGCATGGTCAGCAGGATCAGGACGGCTGTGACCGTGTAGCCCGTAAAGTGCGCTTCCGTGATTATGAATCTGGCGTACTCGAAGCCCGCTATGAGTCCTAAGAGAAGGCCCAGCAGCCGGAAGACGCGTTCCACGCGCATCGTTCTCACCTCCTCGGCAGAAGATGGCCAGCCGCGGAGGTAGGGGGCCCCGCCGCAGCCGGGCGAGCCAAAAAGCCATTGCAGGCCCATTAAAGCACAGGCCGTCGGAACCGGCCGGGCCCGCTTCGCCACTCAGCGTGCAAATCGCTGGTCCCGAGGGAGATGGGACTTGCTGCTTTTTTTGCGCCGACCCTAGTAGACCAAGAGCGTGGCGACCAGCACGCGCAAGGTGGAGGCCGAGCCCGCGGCGGCAGGTCCGCGGCTCCTCGACGGCGAGTATCCCGGCACCGTGGACGCGACCGACGCCCGGCACTGGCGCCACGTCTACACAGAGCTGGTCCGGTTTACCGAGGAGGCCCTGGCTCTCAGCCGGCAGTCACAGTCCGCCCTGGAGCCGGAACGCGCCGGGCCGCTCGACACCCATCTTCAGCTCATCACCAGGCAGCTGGACCGACTCCGCACACGGTTGGAGTTCTGGACCCAGAAGGTGCGACACGCCGGAGACCAGCCGGTCGGCTAGTCGCCCGGAAAGCAGCTGGCCATCGCCTCGGCCAGCGTCTCAACCCGATGGACCGTTAAAACACCCCCTCCCCGACCCTCCCCCTGAGGGGGAGGCAGACTCTGCCCACCCGGTCCCCGACCCTCCCCCTTAGGAAGATTCTTGAGCTCGCCGGCGGCCGGGACGATGGCCCGTTTGAACCCCAGGCGTTGGGCTTCATGCAGGCGTCGCTCGAGCTGGGGGACGCGCCGAACCTCGCCGCTCAGCCCT
>DASPZT010000354.1:0-3757 GCA_035636135.1 Candidatus Limnocylindria bacterium
GGGTGTAGCGAAGCAGGATGTGCACCGCAGCGGCGGCCACCGCCGCGATCGCGATGACGGTCAGCTGCGTCGTGGTGAAGAGCATGCCGGCGACATGCACGGAACGCCCCGCGAGCACGTTGTAGGAGAAGTTGTCCGCCCCCCAAATCGCCTCGATCCCGTACTGAATGATGATGCCGACGCCCAGCGTTACCATGATCATCGTGAACCTGCTCGTGGCGCGGCGTTTGAAGGGGCGATAGATGCCCCGGTTCAGCAGGAACGAAAGCAGCGAGGCGGCTAGGCTGCCGAGGACGAGCGAGACCCAGATGTTGAGGCCGGCGGCGTTGCAGACGTAGGCGACGAACGCCGCTGCCGTCATCGTCGCTCCGAACGCCAGGTTGAACAGATTGCTGATGCCGAACTGCAACGTGAAGCTGACGGCCCCGATGCAGAGGATCGACGCCGTGACGAGGCCGAAGCCGATGTAGAGGGCCAGGGATTGCATCGCAGACTCCCTCCTCAGGCTGCACGTCGCGTGGTGCCGCCGCCAGTTGCAGCCCGGCTAGCCCATCTTCTGCCCGTCGGTCGGTTCCCCGGCCAGCGAGCCGACCGTCCGTGTGCCACCGGATGGTTCCGTGTGGCCGCTGGCTCGGTCAGATGGCTCACTCAGCTCCCCTCTTCAACAAGGATCGCCCGGAGACGAGTGGCGAAGTGGCGAACATCGCCGCCTCAACCGCCCTGTGCGGCGGCCAGTTGGGCGGCCGTGATGGTGCCGACAAGCTTCAACTTGCCGTTCACGTACTGGTATACGCCGTACTCGCCGGTGGCGTTGTGCCAGCGGTTGAAGATCGTGGGCCCGCCTGCTCCGACATACTGGATCTTCTTGCCGGCCTTGAGGGCTGCCACGCCGGCGCGGTAAGAGTAGACGACCGTCTTGCCCGGGCCGGGTGCCGTCACGCTGAGGATGTGCTGGTTGAAGACGGTGGGGTTGGTGGAGTGCGCCTCGGTCATCGCGAGTGAGAAGATGATCAGTCCGTCGAAGGGCGCGGTCGAGTATTCCTGGCCGAGCCACTGGGAGGGATCCGGCACCTGCTTTCCGTCGGCCAGGAGCGCCTGGTTGAAGTAGCGCGTGCCGGGGGCGGTCGGCGCGTACGGCTCGACGCCCCGGTAGTACGTGGCCATCTTCGCGTTCCCGAGGACCTTGGCGACCGCCTTCAGCCACTGCGGGATCACCGTGGCGTTCGTGCCGAAGATCGGGATCTGCGAGCCAAACGTACTCATGTTGCCGAAGGCCGTCGCATCGGTCTGGGGATCCGACTCGGTGAAGATGACCTGGGGATGGGCCTGGATGAGCCGGTGGATCTCCGACCCGTACGAGGTGCCGTCTGGGGGGACGGAGAGGTTGATGACGACCTTGCCTCCAAGCCGCTGGTAGGTGCGGAGCAGATCTGGCACGCTGCCCTGCGCGGCGACCGAGTTGTCGAAGAACAGCGCCGCGCGGTTGTAGCCGATGTGGTGCGCCCAGTAGGCAAGCGCCACGCCGCCGGCGTCATCAGCCGGATAGTTCCGCCAGAAGTAGGGATCCGTGTTGTGGTCGAACAGTGAGAGACCGTTCTGGCTGATCATGGGGATGTGGGCCTTGGTGAGGATCGGGACAAGCGAAGCCGCGGTGCCCGATTCCGGCCCAGCGACAGCTACCAAGCCGCTTGTCGTGGCGAGGAGCTTCTCCACAGCCGGGATGGCGTCCGTAGGGTCGCCTCGGGTGTCGACGGGGATGCACTGAATCTTATGGCCAAGGACTCCGCCGGACTGATTCACCACCCGTGCCGCAGGGTAGCAGCCGGCTGCGGCCGCGATCCCGTCGATGGAGTTCGGCCCAGTAAAGGCCTCAACCATGGCCACCGTCAGGGTCCCACTTGCGGTACTTCCACTTGTGCTCGAGCTGCACGCGGCCATGGTCAGCGCGAACGCAACCGCGAGCACCAGTGCGCTCGCCTGACCGCGTGTCCGGCGCCTTGTCGCAGGCGTGGATCCGCGGCAACGCCCGGGCGCGACCGCCACCCTACACTTACCCACCATGCGGCACTCCCTTGTCCACGACCTATACGGTCTGCCGTTCTCTGGGCTGTGAAGGATGTGGACCTTCCGGTTCCGGGCAACGACGCGACAACTCCGGGCCGCCCTGCACCGGAGGACCAGCAGCCTATAGATGTTTGAGAACAGTAAGGGTTCAGCCCAGCCCCCGCAAGAGATGCGTTCCAATGGGCGAAACGTTTTCTCCGGCGGAGCACGCGCCCAGAGCGGCGACTTCCCCGGCACGCAGGCCCAGCCGGGCCAGCAGCGTCAGCATCGCGAAGTCCCGGCGTACGGTGGCGGCGTAGCCACGCGGGCTCCCGCCTTTAGGCAGCCCGGCCAGCCGCCAGCCGGCCACCGCAGGAACAGCCTGCCCTAGTGGCTCGCTGATCAGCCCTCGACGTGCAGGAAGCCGAGCAGGACCGCAGCACGGTCGGCTTCGCCGGGCCAGTTCCGCGACGAACCCCGGCGCGTACAGCCGCAGCGGCCGGGTCACCCGGGCCCGTGAAGGATCACCCATGATCGCCTCCCTCTCCAGATCTCGGAGAGGCCAGTGTCGATCAGGGAGCCGGATTATGCCGACGTTTCCGCCACCTGCCCGGCCGCCACCAGCGGCCCCGCCGTCAGGTCGGCATAATCCGAAGGTCGGCGTATGGTCCGGCAGCGCTGCAGCTGGCGCCCGCAAGAGGCCGCGATCGCGGCGACCAGCCCGGTGTGGGCGTCGGAAGCGGCCAGCACCACTCTGGACAGGCCCTGGGCGACCAGGCCGCGGAAGAACGCCAGCCAGCTCGCGCCGTCCTCGGCGCTGGTGACCTCAAAGCCGAGGATCTCCCGCTTGCCATCGGCGTTCACCCCGGTGGCGATCAGACCGTGCACGATCACCGTGCGGCCGCCCTCGCGGACCTTTCATGGCCAGTGCGTCGGCCTGCACGAGCCGGTACGGGCCGCCATCCAGCTCCCGGGACCGGAACTCCTCCACCACCGTGTCCAGGCTCTTGGCCAGTTCGGACACCTGCGACTTCGACAATATGGTGATCCCCAGCGTCTCGGTTAGCTTCTCCACCCGCCGCGCCGACACGCCCGGCAGGTCGGAGGTGGCAACGACTGAGATCACCGCCTGCTCGGCCCGCCGACGCCGTTCCAGCAGCCACTCCGGGAAATAGCTGCCCGCCCGCAGCTTCGGGATCGCCAGCTCAACGTCTGTGTAGGAACTGCTCTTAAAGCGGCCACGATGGGCTTTGGAGTGTTGCTGGCCTCGGTTCACCCGCTCGTACAACACTCCCTGGAACTCAACTGGAGGAAGTAGAGGAGCCCGGAAGCGGTCCGTTCACCGAAACGTTCTTCTTGCCGCCATTCCAGCGTAACCACATACTCGACACCAGCGGCCCCGAACAAGTAGAGGCCGGGGTTCGTCGGCCAAACCGGTGAGGCTGAGGAAGACCCGGGCGGAGCCGGGTCCGCCCCGCAAATCAGTCAAGTGGAGGCAGCCAGTGGCGCTAGCCGAGGATGTAGCCCGGTGGACCTGGCACAAGGGCAGGTTCGAAGAGATCTTCGGGGACCGCTCAGAGGGCCGCTTCGTTGAGTCCTGGCCCAAGGGCAAGTCGCTCGCCATCCTTCTGTCCTTCGACATGCAGGCAGACGTGGACGCCGCCGCAGCCTGGTCGAGCCACCCCAATGCATTCTGGGAGAATGGCGCCGTCAA
>DASPZT010000355.1:0-3306 GCA_035636135.1 Candidatus Limnocylindria bacterium
GCTGTCGACTCAGAATGAGAGCAGACCGTATTCCAAAAAAGGAGGGACACCCATGCAAAACCGATCCGTCTACCTGCAGACCATGATCGCCCTGGCCTCGGCCGCGTTTGGTGTGGTTGCCGCGCTTGCCTGGAACAGCGCCATCACCGCGCTGGTCAAGCAGATCTTTGGCAGCGGCGGCCAGATCATTTCACTCTTCATCTACGCCATCATCATCACCATCATCGCGGTCATAGTGATGGTGAATCTTGGCAAGATGGCAGAGCGTACCGCCGAAAAAGCCTAACCTACCCCTCTCCGCCGCTGGAACGGACGGTTTAGCCTGCCGATCACGCCTTCAACGTGCTGACCAGCAGGACGCCGTCCGCCCAGTAGGCGCCGGTCGGACCGGACGGCAGCAGGTCATAGGTCGACCCCGAGTACGGGACCCGGTCGGCCACGACCACCCGGCTGCCATCGAACGGCTGCCCTAGCTCAAGGTCGCCGACCAGGCGACCGTCATCCGTGGGGTGGCCCGGCGACACCCAGACCTGGCGGCCATCGGCGAGCACCAGGTGAACCACCTCATGGCCGGCTGGGGCGGGTATGCTCCCCAACTCGAGGACGACGCCGGCCTGGCGGTGTCCGGCTGCATTCAGCGTCCACACCGGCATCCCCGGACGGAGGCTGGTAACCAGTACCTGGCCGGCGGGGGTATCGATCAGGGTGGAGGCCGCCAGGCAGATTGGGCACATCAGCCGGAATGGGGTGCGTGACTGAATGGTGACCGAACCCTGCCGGTCGATGGTGCCGGTGACTCGGATCGACACCTTGTCGGCACCCTGCGAGACCCCGTAGGAAAAGTCGTAGCGATCGCCGTCGGGCTGGAGTTGGAGCGCGGCCAGCGCCTTGTAATCCTGGTAGACCTGCAGCTTCTGCTGGTCCGTCGTCGGCGCGCTCAACTGGTAATGGTTGAGGATCGCCTGGTAGACCTGCGGGTCGTGGGCCCGGATATAGGCGAGCTGCTGGTCGACATAGTCGGGGGTGACCTCCCTCGCCAGCGGGTATTGATCGCGGTCGCAATACTCAATCGGCCCCACCTGCTCCAGCAGGCGGTACTTCACCTGAACGGGGGTGAGCGGCGAACCGGCGGCCGGCACGGCGCCGCAGGCGGCCAGGCTCAATGCTCCGGCGACCAGTACCGCTGCGACCAGCCTCATTGGACTAGTGGGCCGTCCGCACGAGCTCCGTGAACTGCGACGTTGGACGGACCGCAAAATTGTCGGCCGGAATGACCACGGTCACAGTATTGCCGGGCGGATCGTAGGCCAGCGACACATAGTGATCGGCGAACTCGAAGATGACGATCGTGTAGTTGGATGGCAGGGCGGGCGCGGGCATCGTCGGGAGGTCGACATCGAGGGCAGCGGCAAACCGTTGCACCGCGGCAGGATCCTGAAGAACCCCAGCCGGCGGCTCCGCCCGCTTGATTGAGACCCGGATCGCCTTGGCGAGCCCATAGCGTTGGGTGAGGTTCACCGCCGCCGGGATCGGGGTCGGCGTGGGGGCGTTGGCGAGCAGTTGGTCCATGGCGGCGGCGAAGTCACGCGGAACGAGGATCCCGCGAGCAAGCATGGGCACGTCGCGGTAGTAGGTCTGCGTGGTGGCGGTGCCGTCCTGCAGCTCGAACGAGACGAAGCCGGCCAGCTCCCCGTGGCGCTGGCCATCGACCGGAGCGTCCAGGACCAGATTCACGAGCGTCGCCACCTGGGTCGGCTCGACGATCCGACCGAGGACGGTCCGTGCGTCGGTCGTGCTGGTCATGGCGATCGTGTTCACCTTGCCCCCGATGTCGAGCAGGTCCCGTCCGGTCCTGGCGCGCGGGTTGTCGCTCAGCTCGTACAGGACCAGGCGGCCATCGTGGCGCGCCGCCAGCCGAAACGTCGTGGCATAGCCTCGGACGGCGTAGACCGGCGTGCCGCTGGGCACGTACGCGGCGTCGCCGTCCTTGGGCTGGTAGTCGGGCCCTTGCCTGGCGCCGGACAGCATCGTCCGCACGTGAAATTGCACTGGCCCCAGGTCAGCGTCGGTCAGCGCCCGGCCGGGTCCCCAGACGGCCGTGTAGTCAAGACCGCCCGCTCGAATGAAGTCGACGTAGTCGATGTGGACGGAACGGCCGAATGGTCCGCAGCCGGCCGCCAGCAGCGCAGCCACGACCAGGCCCATACGAAGCCGCACATTGATAAAACGCATGCGCTGCCAGAAAGTTCTCAGCCACCACCCTCTCGAACAGCCCGGGCTAGGGTTTTTTGAAGATCTCGTGTCCGCCAATGCGCCGCCATCGTACGCGGCGCTCACCTTCCACGCTGACCCACTCAAAGGTAGCCCGCCCGTTCGGCCAGGCCCACGTCATCTCCAGGATGCGCTCCGTCCCCTGCACCGACTTCACGCGTAGACGAGTCGGCCATGGCTCAGAAGGGTTGGCGCTGCGACGATCGCACGCGAGCGAAAATTCCTCTTTGGCCACCGACCGAAACTCCTTGTACTCGTTCGCGGACAGCCGCTTCAGGTCGGCGTCAAATTGCGGAGTCCGCTCGAATTTCAACTAGCTGTCTTCGGCGCGTACCCTGTCGAGGTCAGCCAGTAGCTCGTCAATATCTTGTGAGACCTGCACCTGCCCGGACTCCAGATACTCGTCCACCTTGCGCTCGCCTTGCTGCCAGCTGCGTGTCCAATACCACGCTTGGTCGGCGGGCACGGCGACGTGGGGACGCAGCTCGATGACACCCTCCCGGGCCACCACTTCGAGCTGCACACCCGGCTTGTCCAGACCATACCGCCGCCGAATGTCCGCGGGGAGAGTCAGAGTGCCCCGGTCGTGGACAGCCAGAAACCGCTTAGGCATGACTCGATGGTAGCAGAAATCCGGGAATGCAGCAATGCCGCAATGTGACAAAACAGTCACCGGCTAGGGGCTGACGATCTGCCGTCCGCGGGCGGCATTGAGGCCAAGGACCAGGCCGTACCGCAGCCGGATCCCCAGCCACACCGCCGGAGCCAGGGCCGCTCGCCAGCCAGAGGCGTAGTGCTTCCGATAGAAGAGCCACATGGCGCGATGGAACTCGCGCAGCATGGCCCGCGGTTGCTGCCGGCTGGCCTCGCCCTTGTAATGCAGCACCAAAGCCGACGGCACGTAGTAGATACGGCCGCCCAGCTCCCGCAACCGGTAGCACAGGTCGAGATCCTCGCCGTACATGAAGAAGTCCTCGTCGAAGAATCCGACCGCCAGCAGCGCATCCTGCCGAAAGCACAAGGCAGCCGCCGTGC
>DASPZT010000356.1:0-8394 GCA_035636135.1 Candidatus Limnocylindria bacterium
TCGACCGTGCCATCAGATGCCACGGCCATCTGGCCGGTCTCGCGGAATCCCTGGGCAAGGTTCTGGTCGGCCGAGCTGATTTGCACCGCCGGCGTGAAGGTTCGGCCCTCATCGTCGGAGTGGGAAACATACAGCTTCACATTGCCGTTGCCGGCGCAGAAGTTGCAGAAAACCGCCCAGTTCATGTAGACGCGGCCAAAATGGGGGCTGAGGGAATCCTTGTTGTCGACCGCGACCCACTCATGGTCCACGAATTTCCCAGGCTGGCTGGTACTGGTCGCGATCACCGGGTCGGCCCAGCTCGCGCCGTCATCGACGGAGCGCGAAACGCTTCCCAGCTCGGCGCCCCGTTCCGGGAAGGGATCCACCAGGCTGCCGTAATAGACCGCGACACCGCAATTGAAGCTGAACTGACCGCTTGGGCACAGCCGCGGGCCATAGTCGAGCGTCGGGTCGCCTCCAGATGTGTGCCCGATGTTGGCAAAGCCCGGGAGGTAGCCTCCGGACCACGTCTGGCCGTTGTCCGTCGAGCGATAGAAACCGGAGGTCGGGACCCCGGGCTTGAAGGGGCATGGACTGGCCAGCGCCACGGTGGTGCCCCGGCATAGCGGCTGACCGATCTCTTCGTTGGCGCCGGCCACCAGCACGCCGGTCAGCGGATCCCGCGTGATCGCCGGCTCATTCTGCTTGTTCTGCGGGAACGCCAGGTTGTGGTCGAGGTCGACCAGGACGTTTGCCCCAACCCTAGGGCCGGTCGCATGGCCGGCACTGCCGGCCAGCGGTTGATAGACGGCGAGGGCGACGGCTGCCGATAACACGGCAAGCGTAAAGACCCGATTTCTGAACACGACTGTCCCTCCCTTGCGTGCTCGCCTCTTCGGATGGCGCCATTGTAAAGGCTCGGTAAGGCCAGGACAAGGGCCGGTTTTCCGACTAAGGCCGGATCCACCGAGCGGACGAAGCAGATTGGGATGCGGGGCGCGAGATGAGCCGAAGGCGGCGACGAGCACGCGAAGGCGCGCACCCGTCGGTGCGTAACTGAGCGCGCGCAGGAGCCAACACACGGATCGCTCGCATCCGCGCCCAAGATGCGAGTTCGTTTCGGTGGATTCGGGCTAAGCCTGCATTCGGGCTAAGCTACCCCGATGGCGGGGTACGACGAGTCGACCTACGGTGAGCGGATCGCGGGGACCTACGATACGCGACCCGAGATCCCGACGGACACGGACGACACCGTAGCCTTCCTGGCCGAGGTGGCCGGCAAGGGACCCGTGCTCGAGCTCGGCATCGGCACGGGACGCATTGCCCTCCCGCTGGCCAGCCGCGGCCTCCAGGTGACTGGGATCGATGCCTCGCCAGCCATGGTCGGCAAGCTGCGCCAGAAACCGGGCGGCAGCCATATCCCAGTGACGCAGGGAAACTTCGCCGACGTCGCGGTGGAAGGCCGGTTCACGCTCGTATACGTCGTCTTCAACACCTTCTTTGGGCTGCTCTCGCAAGAAGACCAGGTCAGATGCTTTGCCAACGTGGCGGCTCGGCTTGAGCGGGCCGGTGTCTTCGTGATCGAGGCCTTTGTTCCGGACCTGACACTCTTCGACCGCGGACAGCGAGTCAATGCCATCCGGATCGATGATGAGGAGGTCATCATCGACGCCTCGCGGCTCGAGCTGGGGAACCAGACCGTCCGGGCCCAGCACATTCACGTCAGGGACGGCGGCGTCAAACTCTACCCGGTGCAGCTCCGCTATGCCTGGCCCTCCGAGCTCGACCTGATGGCCCGACTCGCCGGCATGCGCTTGCGGGAACGCTGGGCCGGCTGGCGCCGAGAAGACTTCACCGCCGGGAGCGGCAAGCACGTCTCGGTCTACGAACTGGGTCAAGAAACGCCACGATGATCGCCGGCGGGGCTGGACGGCCGCAGGCCAATACCGCCCCCTCGCGTTCCCAAGGCCAGAATGATCACCCCAGCGTACGCCAGTGCTGCGTAGACCACGACTCCGACCAGCGTCACAGCCGAGTAGCACTCGTATCCGGAGCTTCCGCTTCCACCGGCGGAGCCGCTGACGGAGCCACCAAGCCCAAGGACACCCCCTGACCCGCACACGTTCTTGATTCGAACGACGAGCGAGAGCAGCAGAATGACTCCTGCCCCACCAGCGCCGAGGAGATAGCTGCCAACTCGTTGCAGACGAATCGCTCGGCCACTCGGGCTGATCAGAAGAACCAGCAACATAGCCACCCAGAGAGACAGGCCTATCGTTCCGAATTCGAGCGGCGTGAGGCCCAAGAATGCACCCGCGGCGAGGAAAGCCGCGATCGACAGAAGACGCTGGTATCGCTTTGGGCCGAGCATGGAGAGAGCCAGCACGATGACGCCCACCAGGGCCAGGAGTGGAAAGAGAATCATCGTTGACGGCCCAGGTCAGTCGGCTTCGATCAAGCCCTTGCGGATCGCGTACTTCACCAGCTCAGTCCGGTCGTGCATGCGCAGCTTCTTCATGATGTGGTCCCGGTGTGTCTGCACCGTCTTGATGCTCAGGAACAGGGTGTCCGCGATCTGCTTATTGGTCCGGCCTTCGGACACCAGGCGAAGCACCTCGCGCTCCCGGTCGCTGAGCGGCTCGAAGCTATCGCGCTCGGGCGCCCGCTGCAGGTAGTCCGACACCAGCAGCCGGGCGACCGACGGGTAAAGGTACGGCTCGCCCCGGCTGGCGGCCTCGATGGCCGCGATCAGGTCGCTGGCAGCGGCCTTCTTCAGGACGTAGCCGACAGCGCCCGCCTTCAGCGTCTGGAAGAAGTACTCCTCGTTGTCATGCGCTGTGAGGATCAGCACCTGTGTCTGCGGGCACAGCCGGCGGATCTCCCGAGTCGCCTCGATCCCGGACATGCCGGGCATGGCCACGTCCACCACGGCCACATCGGGACAGGCCTGCCGGGCCAGGCGGATGGCCTCCCGGCCCTCGGTGGCCTCGGCGATCACCTGGATCTGACTCTGGCCGTGGATGACCGCCCGGATGCCGGCGCGCACCAGGTTGTGGTCCTCCACCAGCATGACCCGGATCGGCCGAGGCTCAGGCGGCATGGGTCTCCTGGAGGGGGAGTTGAACGATGATCTCCGTCCCTTTCGCCGGTTGCGAATGGACCTCCAGCGTCCCGTGTAGCAGGGTGGCCCGCTCCCGCATCCCGAAGAGCCCGAGGCCGGCTCGCCCGGGCTCGGCGGTGGCCGGCAGCCGGCGGGGGTCGAACCCCACCCCGTCGTCACGCACCGAGAGCCGCACACCAGTGCCGTCATGGGCCTCGAGACGAATATCGATGTGCGCCGCCCGGGCGTACTTCACCGCGTTGATCAGAGCCTCCTGGGCGATCCGGTAGAGAGCGGTCTCGATGGGGAGGGGAAGCCGGCCGTGCAGGCCTTCCACCTGGAGGCGCACCTCCGGCCCAGCCCCCTGCCGAGCCAGGGTGCGCAGCGCGGGAACCAGGCCCAGGTCGTCCAGCACCGACGGGCGGAGGTCCTGGGCCATCCGATGGACCTCCTCCAGGGTTTGTTCGAGGGTCCGCTTGACGGCTTCGATCTGCTGGCGAGCCTCCGAGTCCGCGGTCCGCTCGAGGAGAAGATCCAGGCTGATGATCTCGTGGGTCAGGGTCTGTCCCGTCTGATCGTGCAACTCGCGGGCCACTCGCTGCCGCTCCCGCTCCTGCGCCTGCATCACCCGCTCGGCGACCTGCAGGCGTTCCTCCTCCAGCCGATCCAGCATGGAATTGAACAGGCTGGCCAGCCGGCGGACGTCGGGATCGGCAAAGTCGGCGCGCGCCCGGGGTTCGTTCACCCCCGGCTGCACGGCGGCCATCGTCGACTCAAGCTCGCGCAGCGGACGGAAGGCGACCCGCAAGATCAGGAAGTTGACGACCAGGATGGTAATCAGCCCCCCCAACAGGAAGATCAACAGCACCGGCAGCAGCGCCCGGGTGACCTCGAGGGTGATCAGCGGGCCGCCGACCGCGCCGACAATGATGATGGCGCTGTTGGCGATCACGAGCTTCTGAAAGGTCGTCAGGTTACGGTGCCAGAAGCCCGGATTCAGGTAGCGGGACACATCTCATTCTAAAGACAGGCTCAGCGACAATAGAACCATGGCCTCGGAGAGCTTCGAGTTCGACTCGGTGAACCGCCTGGCGGCCGGGGCGCTGGGTCCGCCGGGCAAGCGGGTTTTCTTCCTGCAGATTGCGCACGCCGGCGGCGTGGTCACCCTGAAGGTGGAGAAGGAGCAGCTGCGGGTGCTGGCCGACCGGCTGTTCGCGCTGATCCCGGAGTCGAGGACCGTCGAATTGTCAATGGCGCCACCGTTGCAGGAGCCGTTGGTGGCCGCCTGGGCGGTGGGCGCCATGACGCTGGCCTATGACGAAGGGGACAAGCGATTCGACGTCTCCCTGATGGAACTGGTGGAAGAGGGCCAAGAGCCGGCGGTCGGCCGATTCGGGGCCACCCTGACTCAGATGCGGGCGCTCGTCCACCAGGCGCTGGCCGTAGTGGCCGCCGGACGGCCACCCTGTCCAATCTGCGACGGCCCGGTCGACCACGACGGCGGAATCTGTCCCCGGGCCAACGGTCACCACGCCTGATGCGGGATCAGGCGGCAGCCCTCCTGGCCTTAGAAACGGGGCCGATTCGGATCCGGGGCCTGATGCCCGACTGCTCGAACTACACGTACCTGGCCGAGGTCGGCCCCGAAGGCCAGGAGACGCTGGCGGTTTACAAGCCGGCCCAGGGGGAGACTCCACTCGATGATTTCCCAGAGGGGACGTTGGGCAAGCGGGAGGTGGCCGCCTACCTGGTCAGCGAGGCCCTCGGGTGGGGCATTGTCCCACCGACCGTCTATCGCACCAGTGGCCAGCTGGGCGCGGGGTCCCTCCAGCTCTTCGTCGACGCCGACTTCCACCAGCACTACTTCACGATGATGCCCGCCCACCAGGCGGACTTTCGGGTCATAGCGGCCTTCGACTGGATCGTCAACAACGCCGATCGCAAGAGCGGACACTGCTTGTTGGACGCGGACGGCCACATCTGGGGCGTCGACAACGGCCTGACCTTCCATCCCCTTCCCAAGCTGCGGACCGTCATCTGGGATTTCGCCGGCGACGCGGTCCCGGAGCGGCTCAAGGCGGACGCCGCCCGGTTGGCCGGCTGCCTGGGAACGTCCGATCCGCTGACCAGGTCGCTGGGGACGCTCCTCAGCCGCGAGGAGATCCGCGCGCTGGCCCGTCGCGCCCGAGAGCTGGCCCAGCTCGACCGCTATCCGCAACCCCCATCGCGCTGGGCCTATCCCTGGCCCCTGGTGTAGGGGCCACGACCCGCACGCGCGCCGGAGGTTCGGCCGGCAGCGGCTCATCCAGCCGGCTCAGCCAGGCGGGCGCCTCCGGTGGGTCGACCGGCAGACGGCCGCCACCCTCCGCATCGTCAGGCGGCTCGGCTGGGGGCGTGAGCAGCTGCCAGATGGCGACCAGCGTGCCCGTCACCAGCGCCAGCTTGGCCGTACCGAACAGCACCAGCCCGGCCAGCTGCTGGTCCTCCAGCGCCGACAGACCGAACGCGCCAGGGTAGACGGCGTAGAGCGGACGCCTGGCCAGTACCAGGATCATGCCCGGGATGGTTGGCGGAACTCCGGCCAGCAGCAGGTAGCCAATCCGGCCGATCCGGCTGATCGACCCGGGTACCCCCAGCGGCCGTACGACCGGATACCAGAGGCAAATCGCGGAGACCAGCAAGGAGACATGGGCCAGCTGGTGCACCGCCGGATACTGCGCCATGGCCGCCACCGGCCTCGGCATCTGCCAGAAGAGGAGGACGCCGTTGAACGCCGCCAGCCCGAGGAGGGGATGACCCAGCCAACGGGCCAGCCGCCGCGGCGGCCGGTCGATCATCTCGACCAGGCCGTAGGCCAGCAGCGGAGCTGCCCCCACGATAAGAAGCATGTGGGCCAGCATGTGCACGACCAGCAGGTAAGTCGAGCCATCAGCGAGCGGCGGCAGCACGCTCGCCAGGACCATTCCCACCCCGGCCCGCAGCGCCCAGCGATGCCTGGCCATCGGTTCTATTTTGACGGCTGACCCCCGGCGGGGGCCGGCCCATACCGGTCGAACAGGTGATCGATGAACTGGGCAAACCCATTCGCCAGCGCCGCATTCTTGAGCTCCACCACGTTTTCGGCGTTGTCCTCCCCCGAATGCGACAGGTTGTAACTGCCGGTCAGCACCACGTCATCCACCACCGTGATCTTGGCATGCATGTAGTCGTGCACACTGCCCGGGGCATACGGCGTGGTCACCTTGGAGGCGAAGGGGAGCCGGGCCGCGATCGCGGTGAACACCGGCACCTTCCAGGTGGCGTGGGGATCGACCCGCCACTGGCTGAGCACTTCCGCCATCTGCGTCCGGTCGTACACCCCCTTCACGTCCACCGGGTGGCGGGTGTTGAGCTCTGCCAGGGTGCCCAGGATCGGGCCGGCGGTGATGACCGGAGAGCACAGCCGCACGCGCTGCCGGGCGCGTCCGATCCGGTCCGCGATGACGTGGGCGATCTGGCGGCCCCGTCCGGGCGAGAACCAGACCCGCGTGCGCACGTTCCCAGCGGCGTACGGGACGTCCTGGGGCGCCAGGTCGTAGCGCCCGGACGTATCCACCCGGCCCGTGCTCCACAGCTCCTCGAAATTGCGGCGGTACTCGAGCGCCAGGGCCGCCGAGGGGAGCCTCAGAATCACGTTCTCTTCCCGCGTCCAGGAGTCGTTGGTCCAGTTGGTGGAGCCCGTCCAGACCGCGCCGTCCGAGGTGGCGGCGTCGCGGAGCACGTACTTGTGGTGCATCAGCGACGGCACGCCGGAGATCGGGCGGGCCGGCACCCCTAGGCTGTCGATGTAGGCGGAATCACACTCAGGCGGCGGCGGCACCGGGATGGGGTAGGCGAAGTCGACGTTGTAGATGAGCCGCACGGCGACGCCGCGGGCGGCCGCGCCGCGGATGGCCTCACGCACGATATCCGCTGGCGCCCCGGCCAGCTTGAGGTCGTAGATCGCGATCTCGAGGGTTTGCCGTGCCGCGCCGACAAAGGTGGCCAGCTCTCCCGCCGTTCGCTCGGCCGGCTGCTTGCCGTCTTCCAGGAACGACAGCTCCAGCGCGGCCGGGGTCACTGGGCGTCGCTCTTCCGGGGTCGGGCGCGCTTTTTCGGCGGGGCGCCCAGGCTCTTGCGTTCGAAGTAGAGCCGGGCCGCCTGGACGGCTTCGTCCACGTCGTCGGTGACGATCATCAGGTCGAGATCGTCGGGCGAGATCTTCGCCTCCTTGAGGACCGGGTCACGGATCCAGTCCAGCAGGCCCTTCCAGTAGGTGGAGCCGAACAGCACCACCGGGAAGTGCACGATCTTGCCGGTCTGGATGAGGGTGAGCGACTCAAACAGTTCGTCCAGGGTGCCGAACCCGCCTGGAAAGATGATGAACGCCTCGGCGTACTTGACGAACATCATCTTCCGCACGAAGAAATAGCGGAACTCGATGCCCAGGTCCACGTAGGCGTTCATGTCCTGTTCGAAGGGCAGCTCGATGTTGCAGCCGACGGACAGACCCCCGCCCTCGCGGGCGCCCCGGTTGGCGGCTTCCATGATTCCGGGCCCGCCCCCCGTGATCACGGCGAAGCCGGCGCGGGCCAGGCCGCCGGCAATCCGCCGGGCCGCATCGTACATGGGGTCGTCCGGTTTGACCCGCGCCGACCCAAAGACGGTCACCGCCGGCCCCACATGGGCAAGGGCGTCAAAGCCCTCCACAAACTCGGCCTGGATGCGCAGCACCCGCCAGGGATCGGCCTCGTACGGGTCCACGGCGGCCGGCTGACGCTCCAGCAGGCGCCGGTCCTCGGTCTGCCCCTCCAGGCCCTTGCGCACCACGATCCGACCGGCGCGCCGAGTATCCTCCGCTTCCGCCATGGGCTCCTCCGCTCTAATTCCCTCGAATCGTCCCCTTCCTTTCGGGGAGGGCAACGGGAGGGGCGACGCTACGGACAGCCCATCTTAGCTAAGCCCGGATCTACCGATCGAACGACGCAGATCGGGATGCGGGGCGTGCCGAGCCGAAGGAGGCGACGAGCACGTGAAGGAGCGCATCCGTCGATGCGTGACTGAGCGCGCGCAGGAGACGACGCCCGGAGCCCGGGGCCGTCGGACGAACGAAGCAGATTGGGATGCGGGGCGTGCCGAGCCGCAGGAGGCGGCGAGCACGCGAGGGAGCGCATCCGTCGATGCGTGACCGAGCGCGCGCAGGAGACGACGCCCGGATCGGCCGCATCCGCGCCCAAGATGCGAGTTTGTTCCGGCGGCCTCGGGCTTAGGCCGCATCCGCGCCCGGGATGCTA
>DASPZT010000357.1:0-4561 GCA_035636135.1 Candidatus Limnocylindria bacterium
TCCCCACCATCGCCGTGATCAGGACCGCGCCCAGAAAGAAGGCGCCGAACCGCCACATGAACCGGCCCCGGCGCCTCGCCCACGGCGGCGGTCCGGTGGGAGGCCACGTCTCCCCTTCCGGCCACCAGGGTGGCCGCCGTCCTGGCGGCGGACCGAAGCGTCGGTGTTTCCAGGGAGGCCCGCTCACTGGTGCGGATCCGCGAAGCGATAGCCGACCCCGAACACCGTCTGCAGGTAGCGGGGATTGCGAGGGTCCGGCTCGATCTTCCGGCGCATGTTCTTGATGTGGGCGTCAATGGCGCGCTCGTAGGATTCGAACGCCACGCCGTGCACCGCGTTCAGCAGCTGGGCGCGGGTGAAGATCCGTCCGGGCTGGCGCGCCATGACGGCCAGCAGCTGGAACTCGGTGGCGGTCAGCTCGATTCGGCGATCGCCGATGGTCAGCTGCATGGACGGGACGTGCAGCTCGACCTGGTCGCCGACCCGGATCACCTCGGCCGGCGCCTTCAGGCCATCAGCCCGGCGGAGGACCGACCGCACCCGGGCGACCAGCTCCTTCGGACTGAACGGCTTCGTCAGGTAATCGTCGGCGCCCAGCTCCAGCCCGGCGACCTTGTCGGACTCCTCGCCCCGTGCGGTCAGCACGATGATGGGGACCTGGCTGGTCTTGCGCAGCGTTCGCATCACATCCAGCCCATCGAGTCCCGGGAGACCCAGGTCGAGGACGATCAGATCCGGGTGTTGCGTCGAGGCGGCCCGTAGCGCGGTCGGGCCGTCGCTTGCCGTCACCACCCCGAAGCCGCCGTGCTCCAGGTAGTCGCGAACCAGCCTTACGAGCCGCGGTTCGTCGTCGACCAGGAGGATCTGCTTCATTTGCGGCTCAGAATATCCCTCCCCCTCAGGGGGAGGGCAGGGAGGGGGTTCACGAACCCTCCCCGCCGTGTTGCCTAGAGACCGGGCTGGTCCTGCTGCGGCTGATCACCAGTTTTGGGCGCCGGCGTGCCGTGCGCCTGCTGGTGCCAGCTGTCGAGCCTGGACTGCGGGTCGCCGTAGCCCTTCCCGTACCACCCGCCGCGGCCGTACCCTCTCCCCCACCGGCCGAAGAGGCCGAAGAAGATGAAGAGGAAGAACAGCAGCGGGAAGATCCAGAAGAACCCGAAGCCGAACCCATAGCCGGGCACGTAGACGACGCGCCCCGCCTCTCCCGCCGAGCTTGTCACGACTGAGGACGCTCCAGCGTTGTAGGCGACTATGCCGACGATCCCGGCCACCACCAGGGTCACCAAACCCCAAACGATTCCGAACCCGCGCCGATTCATGTGTTCTCTCCTTTCTTGAGCGGTTGGTTGATTCGACACCACCATGGTGCCCACCGGTTGTGAGCAACGTGTGAACGGCCCGAGAACGGAGTGCGCAGAGATTACGAGATGCCGCAGGCCGGATCCGGGTGCAGCTGGTAGACGCCGTCGTAGCCACCGAGATAGACACCTTCCGCGTCGCCGATGACAACACCGCCGAACGGCATCGCCGTGCTGGCGCGGATGGCTCCTGTAGCCGGGTCCGCACAGGCGAGACGTCCGGTCATCCCGTCGGTCGTCCAGAGCACTCCGTCGGCCAGGAAGACCCGGACGCCATTGCTGTGCCTCTCAGGGACGGTGGGAACTGATTGCAGGTCGCGCGCCCGCAAGTGCGCGACCGCGCCCATCATCCCGGTGGCGAAACTCACCCACACCCCATCGGTCGCGGCCGCGACCTGGACTCCACCGAGGCCCTGCCCACCCGCTGCGGAGCTCGAGGCGAGCAGTGCCCCGCTGGCTGTGCCCCATTCAAAAACAGTGGGACTGCTCATCCCATAGCGATTGGTGCCCAGATACAGGACCGTGCCCGCTGGATTTATCGATAGACTCGTGGCCGCGGCATCCGCCCCGATCGGTTGGGTCGCGATGGTGTGCCCATCGACTGGGCTCAGCCGATATAGCGTCGGCCCGAAGCCCATCCACAGGCTGGTTCCCGATCCAGCCAGGGTCGCCGCTATGCCGTTCTGTCCTGTTTGCGCCGGCAACGGCAGATCTTGCTCGACGCGGAGCGAAAACCGATCGAGGCGGTCCAGAAAACTCGCGTCTGGCCTATCCGGGTAGTACCCGCCGGCGACCCAGAGGGACCCGCCGGCGGTGGCCAGCGAGAGCGCCCCTGGAAACGGTCCAGCCGTGACGACCGTGCCCGTCTTCCGATCGATCTGGGCCAGCATGGTTCCGAGGACATCCACGGTTCCGGGCCCCTGCGGCGTTTGCGGCTGGTACAGGACGTACACCGCGTTCCCATCCAGCGCCATGACATTGGCGCTCCCACCGTTGCCAACCGCCGCAACCTGGAAGACCCGCACGACCCAGGGACTCATGGTGGGCGAGGCGGATGCGATTGCGGTGGGCGAAGCGGTGGCGGTTGCCGATGGAGACGCGCCCGGTGACTTCCGTGCAGCGGGCGCCGCCTCACAAGCTGTGCACAACAGCAGGGTGATGATGGCGACGGATCTAGCCATTCGCACCCCAATCGACGGCACTCGGCAGCTGCCCGTAATCCTTACGGGACTCCCGTCCCTGGACGCCCCCAGGGCATGATTGCGGGGCCGCGGCCGGCTAGCGTTCGCCATTCAGTTGTACTAACGGATAAGCCCGCGTTTGGTTCCAGCGCAGGGCATGGGAGGGAACCGACCGCGCGCCACCCGTTGTTTCAGCCGAGAGGCATCGGCAATTTTTATAGAGTAGTCAGGCACCCGTGCTCCAGAAACCGACGGCTACAGTAACACCGGCCTCTTCCAGAGAGTGGCTGTCGGCGCGCACTGGACGCAGTTGACGGTTAGCTGAGACCCTGGCGCCTGCCGATCTCACAAAGTCTCTAGGCTGAACGTTGTCTGGACATGAGGCTGCCGCCCTTTCAGGACCTGCTCGACGGCAACCGCGAAGCGGTCTATCGATTCCTGGTGGCGGCCGTCGGTCACCAGGACGCCGACGATTGCTTCCAGGAGACGTTCCTGGCGGCGATGCGAGCCTATCCCCGCCTGGAGCGCGCGGACAACCTGCGCGGGTGGCTACTCACGATTGCGCGGAACAAGGCGCTGGATCATCACCGCCGGCAGGCGCACCATCCCATTCCCACCGACCGGCTGCCGGAGGTCGCCGCCCTAGCCGCCGATCCTGACCACACCGAGGTCTGGACCGTGGTCCGGCGGCTCCCAGCCAAGCAGATGAGCGCCGTGATCTACCGGTTTGTCAACGACCTTCCCTATCGCGACATTGCAAGGCTCCTCGACTGCAGCGAAGAGGCGGCTCGGAGCAACGTCCACGAAGCCCTGAAAAAATTGCGAGGAGCGACCTATGAGTGAATTGGAAGTGACCCTGAAGTTGAGGGATGATCTGAGCCACGAGGCGGCCAGCGCGGCTGCCCGTTTTGTCGAAGCCGCCGCCGAGTCTGGCGCCCTGGACGTGGCCTATGCCAGCGTCGACTCGCCATTCGGTCGGCTGCTGGTAGCGGCCTCGACCCGCGGCCTGCTCCGGCTTGCCTATCCGGACGAACCGGTGGATGCGCTCATGGCGGAGCTGGCCGAGGAGGTCTCGCCCCGGATCCTGGAAGCCCCGGGCCGCCTCGATCCTCTGCGCCGCCAGCTGGATGAGTACTTTGCCGGTTCCCGCCGCCGCTTCGAGTTCCCGATCGACTGGCGGCTGGTGCACGGGTTCGGCCGCGACGTGCTCCGGGTGACCGCGGACATTCCTTACGGCAAGGTCTCGACCTATGGCGAGGTGGCGGTTCGGACCGGGCGGCCCAAGGCGTCGCGCGCGGTGGGCAATGCCCTGGGCGCCAACCCGATGCCCATCGTCATCCCCTGCCATCGGGTGGTGCGCACCGGCGGCGGGTTGGGTGGCTACACGGGGGGCGTGCAGCGCAAGGAGCGCCTCCTCCAGCTGGAGGGCGGCGCGCCGCGCTAGTGTCCTAGCTCGTTGCCCATTGCCACCTCCAGCTCGTCCGGTTTGAAACCAGACGGTCCGGGCCCGCCCTGCCAGGCCACCCGGCCGTCGCGCCCAATGAGATAGAGCCGATCGGGCCAGGCGCCATACGCGCGCGCCACCCGGTCGTTAACGGCGTCCAACAACACGGGCATGCGGATGTCGAGCTGCAGGGAACAGGCCGTGGCCGCCTGGCTGCGCTCGTCATCCGACACCGGATCCGTGACCGCGATGCCCTGGGCGCGGTTGGAGCTCACTACCCACCCGTCCTCGGGGTGCGCTTCCTTGATATAGACGACGAAAAAGGCCACGAGGCTTCGATACCGATCGTACAGCTCCTGAAGCCTCCCCAACTGGGAGCGGAATGGCGGTCAGGTGTAGGACCCGAAGATCAGCGCGACGGGCCGGTTCCCGGCGAAATCGCCGAGGCTCACCAGCTCCCCCGTCTGCCGATGCCCCTCGAGCAGAGGCAGCGTGAAGTCAAACGCCGGATCGCCCACCGCCAGCTTGGGGGTGGACAGGTCCCGGTGCGCCGGCGACGCCATCATGTCATCCATCGT
>DASPZT010000358.1:0-6324 GCA_035636135.1 Candidatus Limnocylindria bacterium
GCGTGATACTCAGCCAGCGCGGAGGTCACGCGCTCCACCAGCCGGCGGTACGCAACGCCGCTCAGCACGAAGGCGCCCAGCTCGACGGCGCCGGCCTCTTTGGTCAACCGCTCCACTACGTCGTGGTCTGCACCGATGGCCCGCAGCAGATCCTCGCGGCGCAGGCCATGCGGATACTTGGCCAGCTCGGAGACCAACGCTGCCACCGGGTCCTGCGTCTGGCGGCGGTCCAGATCGGCCAGCACCTGCGGGTCATGGCGGCGGTGACGGCGGGGGGACACGTCCACGATCACCCCGCCGGCCACGGTCGCCGGCGGGGCCGGCCGGCGGAGGATGAAGTGATCGCCGGCGACAGCCACCACCGGGGTCTGCGCATAGAGCTGGGCCCACCCCACCGTGCCCGGCTCGAGGGCGTCGGCATCCAGCAGGATGGTTTCCACCGGGACCTCGGCCGTGCCGTGATAGAGGAGGAGGCGGTCCCGATGTCGGATCGGCTGCAGCCCCTCGAGGACCGTGACCTGGGCGTCGACCCGTCGGGTCGGTTTCAGCTGGCCGGGCGGGGCCAGCACGTCGCCCCGGCCGATTTCCCGGCGGTCGACCCCGACCAGGTTGGCGGCGGTGCGATTCCCGGGACGGGCCTCCACCACGTCCCGATTGTGCTGCTGCAGGCCCCGCACCCGGACGCGACGAACCTTGGGCAGGACCACCAGCTCGTCATCGACGCGCAGGCTGCCCCCGATCAGGGTGCCCGTGACCACGGTGCCGAACCCGGCCATGGCGAACGATCGGTCGACCGGAAGCCGGGGCCGGCCCGTGTCCGGCCGGGGCGTCGTGCCTGCCAGTTCCGCGTCCAGGGCCTGCTTGAGCTCCTCGAGGCCCAATCCGGTCGTGCTTGACACCGGGACCAGTGGCTTGTCGCGCAGCCGGGTGGGACGCACCAACCCGCGGATCTCATCGCTCACCAGCTGCAGCCACTCGGGTTCGACCAGGTCCGTCTTGGTCAGGACGATGACCCCGCGTTCCACCCCCAGGAGATCGACGATGGCGAGGTGCTCGCGCGTCTGCGGCATGGGGCCCTCGTCGGCCGCGATCACGAACAGCACGGCATCGATGCCGTGCACGCCGGCCAGCATGTTTTTCAGAAAGCGCTGGTGTCCCGGGACGTCGACGATCCCAACGTGCCGGCCGCTGGGCAGGTCGAAGTAGGCAAAGCCCAGGTCGATGGTCATCCCCCGCCGCTTCTCCTCCTCCAGGCGGTCGGGGTCGATGCCAGTGAGCGCCTTGACCAGGGTCGACTTGCCATGGTCGATGTGGCCGGCGGTCCCGACCACAAAGGCGGCCGGCGCGGGATCCGTCATCGAACCGCGGCGATCACGGCGCGCAGGAGCGGTTCGTCCTCGTCCGGCAGGATGGTGCGCGGGTCGAGCACCGCCCGGTCGGCCTCGATGCGAGCGATCACCGGCGGGTCCTGGGCGCGCAGCCGGTCAATCAACCTGGGGGGCGTGAGCCGGGTAGCAACGATGGCGACCACAGTGGTCGGCAGCTGCTCCCCAGGCAACGAGCCCCCGCCGGCGGTGGAGGTGCTCTCTTGCGTCTCGGCGGGGACCCCGGCCGCCACCAATCGTTCGGCCAGCCGCCGGGCACGGACCGCCAGGTCGGCGGGCGTGCTGCGCAGCATCTCCCACACCGGCACCGGGGTCGGACCCTGGCGCAGGTAGAGGTCCAGGGTGGCGGCCAGGGCCGCCAGCGTCATCTTGTCCACCCGAACCGCCCGAGCCAAGGGGTGCCGGAGCGCCTGCGCCACCAGGGAGGTCTTGCCCAGGAGCAGCCCCGCTTGCGGCCCGCCCAACAGCTTGTCACCGCTGCAGGCCACCAGGTCGACGCCCGCCTCCAGGCTCTGCTGGATGGTGGGCTCTGAGGCCAAGCCAGCTTCGCCGGTATCGAGCAGCGCCCCGCTCCCCAGATCTTCCAGGAGTAGAAGACCGTGGGCGTGCGCCAGGCTGGCCAGGGCCGGCAGCTGAGGGCTCTCGGTAAAGCCGACCACCTTGAAGTTGCTGGCGTGCACCTTGAGGATGGCGGCCGTGCGCGGCGTGATCGCCGCCTGGTAGTCCTCGACTCGGGTCCGGTTGGTGGTGCCGACCTCCACCATCCGGGCGCCGGAGAGGCGCATGACGTCGGGCATCCGAAAGGCGCCCCCTATCTCCACCAGCTCGCCCCGGGAGACGATCACCTCTTTGCCCTTTGCCAGGGCGGCCAGCATCAGCAGCGTAGCCGCCGCGCAGTTGTTGACCACGGCCGCCGCTTCGGCGCCGGTCAGGTGGCAGAGCAGGTCGGACACCAGGTCGTGACGGGTGCCACGCTTGCCGGTGCGCAGGTCCAGCTCGAGGTTGGAGTAGCGGGTGGCGACCCTGGCGACGGCCGCCGCCGCCTCGGGTGACAGGGGGGCCCGGCCCAGGTTCGTGTGCAGGATGACGCCCGTGGCATTGATCACCGGTCGAAGCCGTGGCCGCCGGAGCGCCTGGATCTGCTCTTCGACGTCGGCCCACCGGCGGCTGGACTCGGCGACCGCACCCTCCTGGCGTTCGCGTTCCAGCGCCCGCTGCACGGCGAACAGAACCAGCGGCCGGCCGTGTTCAGCCGCCAGCAGGCGGCCGCGCGGATCTTCGAGCAGCTCGTGCACGCTGGGCAGGTCGCGCAGCTGGGCCATCTGGAGACTCCCTCCTGCCCTCAGAGCAGCAACTGGCCGGCCAGTGAGTAGACGGGATTAAAGACCAGCGCGCGCACCCCGGGAACGAAGAAGAGGAAGACGAGCAGCACCAGGCCGATGATCTGGCTGTTGGCGTCGACCCGAGCGAAGAAGTATGGGAATGACCGTCGCAGGAGGGTCGCCACCAGGTTATAGCCATCGAGCGGCGGGATGGGCAGCAGGTTGAACACGGCCAGCACCACGTTGAGGAAGAAGGCCACCAGGACAAACTCAATCAGGATGTCGAGCGGCGGCTGCGCGAAGGTCTCGCGAGCGCTCAATCCAATCCCGCTGGCGAACGCCAGCTTCAGCGGGATGGACAGCGCGACCGCAATCAGGAGGTTGGTAAGCGGCCCAGCAGCCGCCACCAGGGCGGGATCAAAGCGGTGGCGCATCCGGGAGGGGTTGATCCGGACCGGCTTGGCCCAGCCGAAGTGTACGAGCAGGACGGCAATCGTGCCCAGCGGATCCAGGTGGTGGGAGGGATTGAGGGAGAGCCGGCCGTCCAGCCGGGGCGTCTGGTCGCCCCGGGCCACGGCCACCGCGGCATGCGCCGCCTCATGCAAGACCAATCCCAGGAGCAGGCCGGGGATCAAATAGATGGCGGCGATGATGAACTGAATCGGGTCGCCGAAAAACACGCCCTAAGTGTAGAAGGGCTCCGAACCCGGAGCCCTTCTGGATGAATTGGGGGGCGGAGTCGCGCTTAGCTTAGGCGGCCACGGTCCTGAAGTCGGACGACGGCACGGTCGACGTGGCGGACTGGTCATCCGCGTGCACGGCGCTCTTCCCGCGCAGGATGCCGCCCTCGTCGATGATCAGGGAGCCAACGGCGATGTCGCCGTAGACCTTGCCGGTGGCCAGGATCTCGAGCCGGCCGGTGGTCTGCACATTGCCCTGGACGCTGCCGCCGACCACGACGTTTCGGGCGGTGACGTTGCCCTTGATGCGGCCGTGCTCGCCCACGGCAAGATCACCGTCGGTGCTGACGTCGCCGGTCATCTCTCCGTCAAAGCGGATATTGGTGCTGGAATGCAGGCGGCCCTCCAGCTTGATCTCGTTGCTGAGCACGGTCTCGGCAGATACGGGGACGGATTTGCGGCTGGGTCTGGGCTCGAACACGGATGGTCCTCCTGTTAGTTGTGACACGTTAGTGACGGTTCCAACTCCAGAAACGGCCGCCCCGCCGGATTCTTGCCCTCATTTCTCCTCCCCCTGGGTACGGTCAATTTCTCCCTCCCCCTCAGGGGAGGGCAGAGAGGGGGTGCAGGTCTCTACCGAATGAAGAAGGACCCGATGATGAGCACCGCGAACATGGCCGCGGCCGTGATCGCGATGCGCCGCAGATCGGAGCGGAAGTAGGGAACCCGGTCCAGCGGAATGGCCGCATCCTGCTCCAGGAGCGGGATGGGCGCCGGTCCGCGTCCTCGCATCGGGCGCGGCGTCGGATTTAAGGCAGCTTGCTCGCTGGAGGCCAGCGGACGGGGAAGAGCTCCCGGAACCGCGCCGGGCGTCCTGGAGACGGGGCCACCTGGGCCCCGCTGGGGCTTGCGTTGATGGGCTCGCTTGTTCTTGCGTGACACGGCCAACTATGGAGTGTACTCACCCGGGGAAAAACGCTTGACACGACCTACAGGCTGTGGTACAACTCGCGCTTGGGTACAGCATTTAGTGTTGTTCCCACGCCGCGAGCAAACAAGGGCCAGATTCCTGCAGCCGTCCATGCCGTCGCCGCTGCTCAGCCCCTCCTCATCTGGCCCTTGTTCCGTTCCTCCCCCTCGGTCCATTCGGCGGTCGCATACTTGTGCCGCTCCAGCCAGGCGGCGGCCAATCGCTCTGCCCGGGTGAGAGATCCGCGTGCGACCCGGATCCCCAGGGCTGACTCCATCCCCGCCGCCACGGCCTGAGCGACTTCACTCGCGGTGAAGCGACCGGCCTGATCGAGGCCGGCGACGCCAGCCGTCATGGCCACTCTCTGGCGGGCGGCCTCCTGCGGCTCCAAGCGAAGGCAATGGAGCAGTTCGTCGACCTGGGGCTGAAAGAGGATGCTGCCGTGCTGGAGCAGGGCGCCGTTGCGCCGAACCTGCGCGCTGCCGACCAGCTTCCGCCCGCCGAACAGAATTTCGTGGTCCGACGGCTCGTCGAAACAGGCCGGGCCGTGGGTGGCGCGCAGCGGGGCGCTGGGCGCTAGCGTCGTCTCCACGCCCAGGCGGCCCAGGCCTTCGGTCAATCCCAGGCTGAGGTGGTAATAGGACTGCAGCACGCCGGACTCCTGGTCCAGGGCCGCCACCGGCAGCGCGACGCTGTAGGTCAGCTCGTGATGATGCAGGATCGCGCGGCCGCCGGTGGGGCGGCGCACGATGTCCACGCCGGCCTGGCGGCAGGCCTGCACGTCGACCGCGGCAAACGGCTGGAAGTATCCCAGCGAGAGGCAGGCCGGCGCCCACTGATAGAACCGGAGCGTCGGCGGCGCCTGCCCGCGGCTAACCGAGTCCAGCAGGGCCTCGTCCACCGCCATGTTTTGGGATCCGCGCCGGGCGCCGTCGACCACCAGCCGCCAGGCGACGGGATCAGACATTGAAGCGGAACAGCACCACGTCGCCGTCCTTCATGACGTACTCCTTCCCCTCCAGCCGGACCTGCCCGCGCTCGCGAGCCTTCGCATAACTGCCGGCGGCGTCGAGATCGGTAAACGCCACCACCTCGGCCCGGATGAAGCCGCGCTCGAAGTCGGAATGGATCACGCCGGCTGCTTCGGGGGCACGCGCGCCCTCCCGCACCGTCCAGGCGCGCACTTCGGGATCGCCCGCTGTCAGGAACGTGCTCAGGTGCAGCAGGCGATAGGCAGCGTGGATGAAGGCATCGAGCGCCGGCTCCTTGAGTCCGACATCGTGCAGGAAGGCCTGCGCCTCATCATCGGGGAGCTCTCGGAGCTCGGCTTCCAGGCGGACCGAGAGCGCGATCATGTCGGCATTCTCGCGCTGGGCCTCGGCTCGAAGGGCGGCCACCGGCCCGGTGTCGTGACCGATGTCGGCCTCGTCGACATTGGCGACGTAAAGGACCGGTTTGGCCGTGAGCAGCGCGAAGCTCTTGAGCAGGAGCGCTTCCTCCGCCTCCAAGCTCAGGGTCCGCACCGGCTGACCCGCGTCCAGGTGGGCGCGGACCCGATCGAGGAGCTTGACCTCGGCCTCCTCCTTACTGCTCGGCTTGAAGCGGGCGGTGGGTGCGATCTTCTCCCGCCGCCGGTTCACCACGTCGAGGTCGGCGAGGACCAGCTCAAGGTTGACCAGCGCCATATCGGCCACCGGATCGATACCGCCCGACACGTGCTGGACGTTGGGGTCGCGAAACACTCGCACCACCATGGCCAGCGCGTCGACGTCCCGGATGCTGGCCAGGAACTGGTTGCCCATCCCCTCGCCTCGGCTGGCGCCCTTGACCAGCCCCGCCACGTCCACGAACTTCATCAACGTCGGTGTGATCTTCTTGGGCTTGTACATCTCGGCCAGCCGCGCCAGGCGGCGGTCGGGCACCTCCACCATGGCGGTGTTCGGTTCCACGGTGCTGAAGGCGTAGGA
>DASPZT010000359.1:0-3006 GCA_035636135.1 Candidatus Limnocylindria bacterium
CGCAGCGCGGTAAGCCGGCTGGTGACCTCGTCGTCGGGCAATCCCTCGAGCACGGGCAAGGACACCTCGCCAGCCGCGATGGCGCGGGCCGCCCCGATGATGTACTCCGCCTTTCGATTGCTGAACTGCAGGGCCCGAAGGTCAGCTGCGCGCAAGCGGGCCAGCACCGTGGCATCCGGCCGCCAGACCTGGAACCCGTCGACGGCATAGCGCCGGCCGAAGGCTTCGGCTAGCCGGCGGCGGGTCACGGTGGCGAACTCCAGGTTGACCTGCTGGGCACTGATGGAGCGCACCAGCGCCCCCAGCAGATCGAACTGGCGCACCGGGCGCAGCCCCGGATAGCGTTCGTCAAGGGCCGCGACCACCGGGTCGATGGCCCGCAGCTGCGCCAGCGCCGCCTCATCGGCGACGAACGTCCGCTGGACAATCCGCGTCACCGCCTGCAGGTCATCGGCGTGGTCGGTGGCGACTGCAACCCGGGGCGTCGCCACCGTGCCGCGCGTGGTCAGGGTGTACGCAGCCACGCGGCCATCTAGCTGAACCGTGCGCACCAGTGTCGAGCCGTCCCAGCGGTCGATGCCGTCGTCTCCGGCCCGCCGGAACATCTCCAGCGATGCGGCCACATCCAACGGTGGTTTCAGATCTACCAACAAACCTGAATGTCCCTCCCCCTCGCGGGGAACGTCAGGGTGGGGGGTCTCAAGCCGTGCCTTTTGCGGCGGCAGCTTCGCCCCGATAGATTCTCCCTCCCCCGTGCGGGGAGGGTTGGGGTGGGGGTCTCAAGGCTCTGCCTTGTCCGACGGGAACTTCCGGCCCACTCCCCCGTCTAGATGTAAAGTCCGACACCCAGAAGCTGGGAGGAAGCCATGTTGAAGAAACTCATCCCCGGCGCCGTCGCCAGCCTCGCCTTCGTCCTCGCGCAAACGCTGCCTGCCGCGGCTTGCGGCGGCCTGGTCGCCCCCAACGGGGCTATCCGCCTCGACCGCGCCACCACGCTGGTTGCCTGGCATGATGGAGTGGAACATTACCTGACCAGCTTTACCTATTCGGGCGATGTCTCGAGCCTGGGCTGGATCGTCCCGCTTCCCGCCGTCCCGGAGAAAGTTGAGGAAGGCGGCGCCTGGACGTTGCAGCGCCTCAACCGAGAATCGCATCCGCTACCGCTCCGCTTCTTTGCGGACGCCAGCCTGGGCGCCGCGACCCCCGCAGTTGCAGAAGTCCTGCAGCAGGTCCAGGTCGAAGCGCTTGACATCACGGTGCTGAGGGGCAGCGGCCAGCAGGTTCTGACCTGGGCCGCCCAGAACGGCTTCGTGGTGGACGACGACAGCCGTGATCACATCCTCGGTTATGCGAAGGGTAGCCCGATTTTCATGGCCGCCAAGTACAACACCGCTCGGGCCCAGGCGCGCCACCAGCTGTCTGGCGACGGCTCGCCCGTGCTGATCACCATGCGGACGCCGCGTCCCTGGGTGCCCTTCGAAGTGCTGGCCCTCGACGGCCAGACGGTTAAGGCCGACCTCTTCCTGCTCACCGACCAGCCGGTCAACACGTCAGATCTGAATGCCGTGATCGGCGAATCCCCGGTGGGCAAGCAGGTCGCCCCCGGATTCCAGGTTGCGTTCCAGGAGCCGATGAACGCCCGGCTCTTCACCGATCTCTCCACTGATCGCAACATGGGGTGGGTCCGCCCGGACGGCTACTTTACGTACATGAACCTGGTCGCACCGGCGGCAGCCGTGACCTATGACCTGACGGTGGACGATATGGGGGCGGTCAAGCTGGCCAGCTTCGGGACCCCACTGGGCGCCGTCGTGAGCGGGACTCAGTCGAAAGGCATCCCGACCGCTCCGCTCGGGACGCCCGAAGCGCTCGTGCTCGGCCTGATGGTCCTGGGCGCCATGCTGATCGTCGGTCGGCGACTGGCTGACTCGTAACTCGACCTCGGCGGTGTCCGTCTCCCACTCTCCTTCCCCTTTTCAGGGCGGGAGAGTGGGTGTTCCCCTAGAGCAAGGCGAATCTCCCTCCCCCGTGCGGGGAGCTGTGGGGTGGGGGTGTTCCCACAGCGCAAGAACAAGCGGGTCAATCGCGTCATACGAGTCATGCGGCTGCCTTCCCGGCGGCTTGGGCTGGCGATCGGCGCCGGCATCCTGATTGCGCTCCCCGGGGCCTTCCTCCTGAACCGCCCGACGGCCGAGCACGAGTACGTGGCCGTCACGTTTGCCTCCGCGGATGGTTCTCCCATCGACTGGAACCGCCTTCGCCGCCGGCCGGTCAGGCGACCGGTGGCGACGCCCATCCCGGCGGCGCCGGCACTGCAGGTGCCAGCCCCCGCCCCCGCTCCCGCCCCCGCTCCGGCACCGCCGCGACCCACCCCGCCGCCTGCCACCGGCTCAACCCAGCAGGTCCTGATCAACCAGGACCGCGCCCAGAATGGCCTGCCCCCGCTGGCCTGGAGTCCGTGCCTGGCCAACGTGGCCATGCAGAACGCACAGCGGATGGCGGCCCAGGGGTACATCAGTCATACCAACGGGCCCACCCTTGACCTGGCATGCGGGCTGGGCACCAGCGCCGGTGAGAACGTCGGCTACACCTCCACGGGCATCAATGACGCGCAGCTGAACACCATGTTCATGAACAGCCCGGGGCATCGGGCCAACATCCTGAACCCGGCCTACCACGACGTGGGGACTGCCTGGGCGGTCGCCCCCAACGGGTACGCCTACATCGCGGTCGAATTCAGCTAACGATCACGGGCGCACGGTCGCTAGCCCTGGTTGGGCGCCGGGCGGAGCAGCCCGAGCGGGATGACGCGTTTGGTCTTCTTTTGATAGCCAGCGTAGCCGCGCATCGAGGCGACGATTTTGTCCCAGAGCCGCCGACGATCGGCAGGATCCGTGACCGGCTCCATCCGGACGCGGATGACCCGGTGGTCGACCTGGATGCTGGCGACGGGACTCGCGACCAGGTTCAGCCACCACCCCGGGTCGAAATCGGATCCACCATTCG
>DASPZT010000360.1:0-7771 GCA_035636135.1 Candidatus Limnocylindria bacterium
CCATGCGTCAGGGGGGTGGTCCCGCCAACGCTGAGGCGCTCCAGACGGCGCTCGGCCAGGTCCACGCTGGACGTCGGGCGCAACACGATCCGCGCGTTGCGCCCGCTGAAGGCGACCAGGGCCACCTTGTCGCGGCGCACGTATGCGTCCCGGAGCAGGGACAGGATGGCCCCCTTGGTAGCGATCATCCGCTGCTCGGCATCCATGGAGGCGCTGGCATCCACCACGAATACGATGAGGTTGCCGGTTTTGCGTTCCCGAACCTTTTGCCGAAGGTCATGCCGCTCCAGGCGCAGCGCCGTCCCGCCCGGGTGGGCGGCGGTGCGCCGCCGGATCTGGTGCGGGGCGGCGGCCCGCAGAGTCGCGTCGAAGGCGACGTCGGTTGTCTTCTCCACGTGGGTGCTGCGGACGTAACGCCCCCGCTTCGTTTCACTTTTGCTGGAGGAGCGCTTGCCCGAAGCCCGCCGGGCCTTGCGTTCCCGGGGCAGGTCGAACTTCTTGACCGCAAAGGTCTTGAGCTCGATGACGCGCTCCGACTCGGGGTCGGCGGCGTCGGCCGGCTGGGTCTCGCGTGGCTCGGTGGCGGTCCAGCCCTCCTTAGCATCGCTGCCGGCGGCGCCCTGGGCCGCGCCCGCCTCGCCCTGGGCGCCCTCCGCCTTCTCCAGGCTGGCGCGCGACTGGATCTCGATCAGTTCCTGGGTGGCGCGAGTGGCCAGGTCCTGGGCCGGCTGCAGCCGTTCCCCCCGGATGTCGCGACGGCGGTGGGCCAGACCCAGCTCCAGCGCGTCGAGCACGTCAGGCAGCTCCACCGCCTGGCCGCCCCGCAGGGCGGAAATGGCCCGGGCGGTGTGGGCGACCACCAGGTCCGCCCGGTGGCCCGCCACTGCCTCGTCCAGGCACAACCGGGCGATTAACGCCCGGATGTCGTCCCGCAGAAGGACGGACTTGAGTCTGGTTCGGGCGGCCTGCAGGTCCTGGCGAAGCTGCTCCTCCGCCGGAGCGGCCGCAGCCTGGAAGCTCGCCGGATCGGACAGAAAGGCCTGCTCGTCCTCGATGATCCGGACCCGCTGGCTGATATTCATTACCCCGGTGACATCGACGCACAGCCCAAATCGGTCCAACAGCTGGGGACGCAGCTCGCCCTCCTCCGGGTTCATGGTGCCGACCAGGATGAAGCGCGCAGGATGGGTCACCGAGATCGACTCGCGTTCCACCACGTTGACACCCATGGCGGCCGCATCCAGCAGCACGTCCACCAAGTGGTCGTCCAGCAGGTTCACCTCATCCACGTACAGAAGGTTGCGATTGGCCTCCGCCAGCACACCCGGCTCGAATCGGCGGGTTCCGCTGCGGATGGCCGATTCCAGGTCGATGGTCCCCACCAGGCGGTCCTCGGACGCGTTGATGGGGAGGTCGACGATCCGCATCGCTACTCGGCTGACGGGGAGCGGACCGTCCTGGGCACGCCGGCGGCAGTCGGTGCACCAGGTCTCAGGTGTCACGGGGTCACAGCGGTAGCAGCAGCCCTCCACGGCGTCGTAGTCGGGCAGCAGGCGCGCCAGCCCCCGCACGGCGGTCGACTTGGCCGTCCCCCGCTGCCCGCGGATGAGTACGCCCCCGATCTCCGGATGGATAGCGTTCAGCAGCAGAGCCCGCTTCATCGTGTCCTGGGCCACGATCGCCGAGAATGGCAACGTCGACCGGAACGGCATTAGTTAGAAGTCTAGCCGTGACTCCACCTGCTTCCACAGAAACTGACTGGGGGGCAGATCCCCCAGCTGGCCGATGTTGCGCTGCGTGAATCGCAGCGCCTACCGGCCGCTCCCCCTCGGCCTCCGGCCGACCTTCACGACGCGCCGCTACAGGTCGAGCTCCTTGGCGATGATCTCGTGCATGATCTCGTTGGTTCCGCCGCCGATGGGGCCCAACCGGGCGTCCCGCCAGGCGCGCTGGATGGGGTACTCGCTCATGTAGCCGTAGCCGCCGTGGATCTGGAGGGCTCGGTCGGCCACCCAGACGTCGGCCTCGGTGGCGGCGATCTTCGCCATGGCCACCTCACGCTTGCAGGGAAGCCCCTGGGAGTGCAGCCAGAGCGCGTAATACGTGAGCTGGCGCGCTTGCTCCACCCGAAGCGCCATGTCCGCCATTAGGTGGCGCAGGACCTGGAACTCGGCCAGTCGCTTCCCGAACTGGGTGCGACTCCCCGCGTAGTCGATGGCCATCTCCAGGGAGCGTTCGGCGGATGCCGTTGCCGAGAGCGCGATCCAGAGCCGCTCCCACTGGAAGTTCCCGACCGCGATGTAGAAGCCCTCGTGCTCCTTGCCCAGCAGGTTGCCGGCCGGTACGGCGCAATCCTGGAAAACGAGCTCGGCGGTGTCCGACGACCGCCAGCCCAGCTTCTCCAGCTTCCGGCCGACCGAGTAGCCCTTCGTCCCCCGCTCCACCACGAACATCGAGAGCCCCTGGTGCCCGCCCTCGGGGCGGGTGCGGGCCAGCACCACGACCAGGTCGGCGCGCACGCCGTTGGTGATGAAGGTCTTGCTCCCGTTCAGGACGTAGTGGTCGCCATCCCGCCGGGCGATGGTCTGGACGGCCGCGATATCCGAGCCGCCCGACGGTTCGGTGACCCCCAGCGCGACGATGCTCTTGCCGGCGATGGCCGGCGTCAGCCAGCGCTGGCGTTGTTCCTCGTTGCCGTAGCTGAAGATCGGCGGCGTGGCGATGGCGATGTGGGCGCCGATCCCGGCGGCCACCCCACCCGAGCCGGACCGCCCCAGCTCTTCAAACAGGACCGCCTCGTACAGCGGCCCGGCATTGGTGCCGCCATAAGCATCTGGATATTTCAAGCCCAGCAAGTCGAGGGCGGCGCAGCGCGCAAACAGCTCCCGCGGGAACTCCTCAGCGGCCTCCCATTCTTCGACGTGGGGCCGGATCTCCGTGTCGACGAAGCGGCGCACCGTCTGCCGAAAGGCGGCGTGCTCTTCGCCAAATAATGGCGACCGCGTCATTCCTGCCAGTAGTTCACGAACTCGGGGTACTGGCCCAGGGTGCGTTCCACGACCGGCTCGGGCAGCTTCAGGAACAACCCACGCGCTTCGGCGACGACCGTTCCGTCCGCCAGCTCTACGGCGCCGACCGCGTCCACCGCGCCGCTTCGCTCCTGCCCGATCTGGCCCCAGACGCGGAGGGGTTGGTCAACCGGGGCGGGCTGTCGGTAGCGGATGTCGAGCTTGCCGGTCATCAGCCACTCCCGCCGGAGGGCACCAGTTCGACCCATGGTTTCGTCCAGCAGGGTGGCGATGATGCCGCCATGCAGCACTCCGGGAAACCCCTGGTACCGAACACTGGGCGTGAAGTCGGTGTAGATCCGGTCGCCCTCCCGCCGGAATACCAGCTTGAGACCGTGCTCATTCCGGCCACCGCAGGCAAAACAGCGCTGATACGTTGTGCGGTCATTCAGCTTTTGGGGGTCGTCCATGGGGGCTCGCCTAGTTTAGGCGAGAGGTATAGTGGGGGCGTCTCGCCCGTGGAATGGTCGCCATGTTGACAGTGTTCGGCCTCGTGGTGTTCGCCTACCTCCTGGGGTCGGTACCCTCTGGCTGGATCGTGATGAAGCTGTACCGCGGCCAGGACCTGCGCCGCGTGGGCAGCGGCAACATCGGGGCCGCCAACGTCTTCCGCGCCGGGGGGCCGGGGGCGTTCGCCACCACCCTGGCCGCGGATGGGCTGAAGGGCGTGATCCCAGTGCTGGCGGGGATCCTGCTCGGGTACGGGCCCCAGGAATGGGTACTCGCCCTGATCGGGCTGGCCGCCGTGGTCGGCCACAGCTGGCCTATTTTCCTCGGCTTCCATGGCGGGAAGGGGGTCGCCACCTCGGGCGGGGTCATGCTGGTCCTGGCGCCCGTGGCCGTGGTCTTGAGCGTGGTCACCTGGGCGATCCTGATCCGGGCCACCAAAATTGCCTCCCTCTCGTCCCTGGCCGCGGTCGGTGTCGGCTTCGTGGCCCTGCTGGGGCTGCATGTCATCGGCTGGCAGGCCTGGCGCCCGGTTGGCTGGTGGGTGATCGGCCTGGGCGTCGTCCTGCTGGGCCTGGTCGTGGTTCGGCACCGCGCCAACATCTCCCGCCTGGCGCGCGGTCGGGAGCTCAAGATCACGACGCCGACCACGTAAGGACCGACCGTGACGGACCGTGAGCCGGCCATCCGGCAACCGAACGTCCTCGTCTTTGGCGCCGGCGCGGTGGGCTCCTTCCTGGGGGCGAGGCTGGCCCAGGCGGGCGCCAATGTAACGCTGCTGGGGCGGCCCCAGCACGTGGCGGCGGTGGGCCGGGAGGGTGTCCGGCTGCAGGTGGCCGGCAGTACCACCAGCCAGGCGGTCAAAGCCGCGCCCGAGCTGGCCGCCGGACAGGGGCGGTTCGATTACGTGCTGCTGACCGTGAAGAGCTATGACACCCAGGAAGCCCTCGAACAGCTCTACCCGGCCCTGCTGCCGGGCACCGTGGTGGGCACCTTTCAGAACGGGGTGGGCAACGAGGAACTGATCGCCCAGGCGTATCCGGACCAGCCGGTGCTCTCGGGCACGCTGACCCTGGCCGTTACCCTGGATGAGCCCGGGCTGGTGGTCCAGCACAGCCGACGGGGCGGCGTCGGCATCGCGCCGGTTTCGCCCGAGGTCAACGTGGGACCGCTGGTGCGCAAGATGGCTGAGGCCGGCTTCGCGTCGCGCCGCTACAGCAACTTCCGCAGCATGAAGTGGTCGAAGCTGCTGGGGAACATGCTGGGCAACGTCCAGAGCGCCATCCTGGACCTGCCGCCCACCCATGTCTTCGCCGACCCGGAGCTCTTCCGCTACGAGCGGCTCGCCTTTCGGGAAGCCGCGGCGGTGATGGACCGGATGCGCATCCCCGTCACCGCCCTACCGGGCATCCCGGTCCCCACCGTGCGCCGCATCATGGGCCTGCCCAGCCTGCTGGCTCAGCTGTTCCTGGAGCCCCGGATCGGCGGCGCCCGGGGAAACAAGATGCCGTCCCTCTGGTGGGACCTGCAGCGGGGCAAGGGCCGCACGGAGGTCCGGGTCCTCAACGGCGCCGTGGTCGACGCCGGCGCCCGGGTCAGCATCCCCACCCCGGTGAACTCCGTTCTGTGGGCCATCATGGAGCAGGTGACGGCGTCGGCCACCGAATGGGAGCGCTACCGCCGCCAGCCGGCGAAACTCAAGACCCTGCTCCGGACCGCGACCCGGCTGTAGCGGCAAGCGCTACGGCATCGACACCTGGATCGGCTCGGTATGCAACGTCGACTTCACGAAGACGCCAACGCCGGGCATGGCCGTATCGATGAAGACGTTCCCCTCCATATAGGCGTCGGCCCCAAAGAGCAGGACGGCGCCGTACCCCTGGCTCCAGGTTACCGGCGAGTCGGGCTCCGGGCGTATTCCCATGACCGTGTTCGCTCGCAGATAGCAGATCGATCGGTCACCGCAGTACAGCCCGGTGCCGATGGCCTGCTCGATCCGGTTTCGCTCCACATCTCCCGATGACATCTCGGTCACCGCAATGCCCCGCATGGTAGTCCCCCGAACGTCGTTGTCGCGGATGAAGACCGAGCTGACGTGCGAGACAATGCCTTCCTGGACTCCCGCCACCCAGCAGGCCTCGACCGTGGTCGGCGCTCGCCCCCCCGAGTTGACGATGCCGATACCCCAGGCGAACTGGCTGGTGAGGTCAGTGACGCGGCACCGGTGGATCTGGGCTGAGCTCTGCACGATATCGATGCCGCGCCGTGCCGCCCCAGAGACCTGGATGTTCTCGAGGTTGACCCGGGTCGCACGGGTGACCAGCACCCCGGTGTCGCCACCGCGGACATCGAGGTCTGAGAGGCTGACCCCGCTGGCAGCGATGGTGATGACCGCACGGTCCGGCCCGCCGATGATCGTCGCCGGCCCGATGAGCGTCAGCGACCGATAGATCAACAGCGGCCCCGCGTACAGCCCCGGCCGCAGGTGGAGGACGGAGCCGGCCGGCGCCCGATTGATCGCGTCCTGAAGCGATTCTTCCGCGGCCACCCACTGGACCCGAGCCGCAGACAGGACGACCAGGCACAGGACGGCAACCACACTGAGCGCCATGCCAAACGCGGGCAGCCGCGCCAGCCGTTCGCGCACATCGGCACCACGCCCCCGCAGCCAGGCCAATGTGCCGATCAGGAGCAGCAGCACCGCCGCGTTGTAGAGGAAGTGGAGGTCCGGTCGGGCCAGCGGGCCATTCAGGAGGCCCCCGCGGGCGAGGATCCCGGGGGTGCCGGTGATGCCGGTCCGAAGGTAGGTCGTCAGGATGACCGAGTGCTCTGCCAGGTGCCAGACGGCGATTGGCGTGAGCAGCCACCCGAATGGGTTCTTGGGCCACCAGGTCAGCGCCAGGATTGCGACGACGGCGATCCCCAGCGTCATCGCGAAGTGGACCCATTCCAGATCGAGGCGGCCGGTCAGCCCGTGCGCAAACGCGGGCGGCTGCCCGTCGACGTGCATCTGGATGAGCTGGACGAGGTGCTCGACCTGGTGACCGAGCTGGAGGATGATCGCGGCCTGAAGGATGAGGAGAGCTGGCGAGCGGCGCTCAGCAGCCGGCACCTGGTGAGTTACCCCTTGACCGATCCGGCCAGCAGCCCCTGCACGAAGTACCGCTGAAAGGCGAAGAACAGCAACAGGGGAGGGATCAGGGACAGGAACGATGCCGCCGAGATGACGTCAACGCTGCTCCCAAAGTTGCGCATTTGTTCGAGGATGGCCACGGTCACCGGCGGCGTGTTGCCGGCAAAGACGAGACCGACCAGCAGGTCGTTCCACACCCAGAGAAACTGAAAGACGGCAAAGGAGGCGATGGCCGGGAAGGCCAGCGGCAGGATCAGGCTGGTGAAGATCCGGGCGTCGCGGGCGCCGTCCATTCGGGCGCTCTCCAGCAGCTCGTGCGGGATGCCGAGAAAGAAGTTGCGGAAAAGGAACGTGGCGTAGGGGACGGCGAAGGCCGCGTGGAATAGGAAGACTCTGACGATGCCGGGTGGGCCGAAGACGGCATAGACCTGGGCGATCGGGATCAGCGCCATCTGGAGGGGGACCACCATCAGGGCGATCAGCAAGAGGAAGAGGGCGGTGCGGCCGGGGAAATTCAACCACGTGAAGGCATAGGCGGCCATGGTGGCCAGGACAACCGGCATCACGGTTGCCGGCACCGCGATCAGCACCGAGTTCACGAAACTCCCCGCCATCTTCGAGGACGCGAACAGGCTGTGGTAGTTGGCCAGGCTCAGCTGGTGCGGGCCACCAAAGGCGGTCCACCAGCCCGACACGGTGAACAGGTCAAGCGGCCTGAAGGACGTAACCAGCAAGCCGATCGCGGGAATCGCCCAGAGTACGCCGGCGACGATGAAGAAGACATGGATTGGAACGTTCTCCGCGAGCCTCAGCCAGGCGGGACGCCGCGGCCGCACGATCTCGAGCGCGCGCCCCCCCATCAGGCTTCGCCGCCCCGGAATCGCCGGATGTTGAAGGCCATGACCGGGATGACCAGCAGGAACAGAAACACGGCGAGCGCACTACCGACGCCGAAGTCCCCGAGGCCGCCGGTGAACGCCACCAGGTAGAGCTGCAGCGCAATCACGTTGGCGTCGGGGATCACCGACTGGGGCGCGATGGCCAAAACGAGGTCGAAGATCTTGAGCACGTTGATGACCAGCGTGATGAAGACCACGATCATCAGCGGGGAGAGCAACGGGAC
>DASPZT010000361.1:0-5619 GCA_035636135.1 Candidatus Limnocylindria bacterium
CGACGTCTACACCCACATTGGGTTGGAGAATGCGGAGGTGATCGACACCGCCGGCCACCCGGTGGTCTACGCCGACTGGCTGCACGCCCCGAATAAGCCGACCGTGCTCGTGTACGGACACTACGACGTGCAACCGGTCGACCCGCTGGATCTTTGGACATCGCCGCCCTTCGAGCCGGTGCAGCAGAACGGCCTGCTGCTGGCCCGCGGGTCCTCGGACGATAAGGGCCAGATCGCCATCCACTGGCAGGCTATCCGCGCCTGGTTGGAGGCGACCGGCGCGCTACCGGTGAACCTGAAGATGATCGCCGAGGGCGAAGAGGAGATCGGTAGCCCGCACTTCGAGGCCTTCGTGGACTCGCACCGCAGCCTGCTCCGAGCCGACGCCTGCGTGGTCAGCGATTCGGGGGTGGCGGCCAAGGGTGTGCCAGCCATCGAGTATGGACTCCGAGGACTCGTCTACTTCGAGCTCCGCGTCGAGACGGCCAACAGCGACCTGCATTCCGGGCTGTATGGCGGGATCGCCCCCAACCCCGCTCAGGCATTGAGCGAGATCATTGCCCACCTTAAGGACCCCAACGGGCGGGTGCTCGTTCCCGGCTTCTACGACGGCGTCCGGCTGCTGACCGACGAAGAACGACGCCAGTTTGCCCGGGTCCCATTCGACGAGGTGGCCTTTAAGCAGACCTATGCCGTGGAGGCTCTCTATGGGGAGCCGGGATTCACGCCCAACGAGCGGACCTGGGGCCGGCCGTCGCTGGACGTCAATGGGATCTGGGGCGGTTACCAGGGACCAGGCAGCAAGACCATCATCCCCGCCTGGGCGGCAGCCAAGATCAGCTGCCGGCTGGTCCCCGACCAGGATCCCGAGGCGGTCAGCGCGGCGTTGCGGTCCTACCTTGCGAAGGTACGCCCGCCCTACGCCCGGGCCACCCTGCGGGAGATGGAAGGGCATGGAGGCCCCTGGATTACGGAGATCGATCATCCGCTGCTCCAGGCGGGCAAGCGGGCCTTGCAACGCGTCTACGGCACCGACCCAGTCTTCATCCGCTCGGGCGGGTCCATCGGGGCGGTCGACGTGATCAACCGGCACCTGGAGGTCCCATGCCTGCTGGCTGGGTTCGTGCTTCCGGACTGCCGGGCCCACGCGCCCAACGAGTCACTCGACCTGGAAAGCTACGAGATCGGCCGACGGGCGGTGGTCGAGCTCTGGCGGGAGCTCGGCTCGCTGGATCTAGCCCGGCAGAAAAATCGCAAGTAGCAGCACGGCCGTGAACAGGATCCCCAGGACGGTGGCGACCGTCTCCCCCACCGTCATGCCACGGGACTGCTGGAAGGGATACTTGGCCGCGAGGTACGAGCTGACCGCCGACTGGGCGGTGTAGAGCGCGGCGCCGATCAGCACCGACCCCGCCAGCAGGGTGACCAGGGCGACGGTGGTATCGGTGGCGCCGCCGAAGATCCGGTCGGCCGCTAGGGCGCCGATGATCAGCCCCAGGACCAAAGCCGGGTTGACCCGCTCCGAACTGGTGCTCTCGGCGGCCTTCCGCAGGTCGTCCAGCTGCTGCCACAGGACATACAGGCCGAAGATGGGGAGCAGGATCCACCAGAAGGACCGGGCGCGGGGGAAGCCCTCCCGCTGGGTGAACTTAAAGAACTGGTAGGTCCACCAGAAGAAGTAGAAGGGGTCGGCCAGGCTGGCCAGGATGGCAACCCTAAAGGGGCTGCGATAAGCGGGGGCTCCGGACTGCCCACTCCCCGGCACGGCCGGGATCTGGGGCGCCGGGAGCGCCAGCGGGCTACTCCGCCACGAACCGGTAGCCGATCCCGGGAACGGAGTGAATGTACTGCGGCTTCTCGGAATCGCGCTCGATCTTCTTGCGCAGCCGGTAGACGTGGGCGTCGACCGTCCGCGTCTCGATCTCGACCTCGTAGCCCCACACCTTGCGCAGCAGCTCGCCGCGGCTGACGACCTGGCCCGCCTGGGACGCCAGCAGCGAAAGCAGGTTGAACTCGGTGAGGGTCAGGTTGACTTCCTTACCCTCCCGCCAGACCTGGCGGCTGTTCAGGTCGATGATCAGGCCGGGGAACTCGAAGCGCGTCTTGGGCTGCTGCTGGGCCACCACCTGCTCGCTGCGGCGGAGGTGGGCCCCCACCCGGGCGAGCAGCTCTCGCACCTCGAAGGGCTTGGTGATATAGTCGTCCGCCCCCACTTCGAGGCCCACGACCACGTCGATGGTGTCGTTCTTGGCGGTGAGCATGATCACGGGGACCTGGGTCCCGTCGGCCCGCAGCTGCCGGCAGACATCCATGCCACTGATGCCGGGCAGGTTGAGGTCGAGGAGGACCAGGTCGGGTTCCGACTTCTCCAGCATCTCCATGCCTTTCTCACCGGTCTCTGCTTCAACCAGGTTGAAGTTCTGACCGACGCACGCCATCCGAACGACTTCGCGGGTCGGCGCGTCGTCCTCAATCATCAAGATGGTTTTCGGAAAGGGCATGGAAGTCGTCGCTACTCCTTCTCCAGAAAGTTGGTCACTTGCACCATGAATTTCTTCAGTTCGATCGGCTTCGGGATATAACCGCTGCATCCGGCGGCGATCGCCTCCTCCTCGCTTCCCTTCAGCGCGTTGGCCGTTAGCGCCACCACCGGGATCCGGGCTGTCGCCGGATCGGCCTTCAGCTGTCGGGTCGCCGCTAATCCATCAACGCCGGGAAGCTGCAGATCCATCAGTATCAGGTCGGGTTGGAGGTGGCGGGCCTTTTCCAGGCCCTCGGCGCCGGTGGCGGCCGTATCCACGGTGAAGCCGTTCCCCTCCAGCACCATCCGGGCCAGGTCCAGGTTGCTGGGGTTGTCTTCCACCACCAGGATCCGGCTGCGGTGGCTCCGAACCGGCCGGAGCGGCATCTCAACGGTAAAGGTGGTGCCCGCGCCGGGGGCGCTGTCGAAGCCAATCTGGCCGCCGTGCAGCTCCACCAGCCGCTTGGTCAGGGCCAGCCCCAGCCCAGTGCCGGGATACTCCCGGTTGCTGGCGCTCTGTACCTGGTAGAAGGGCCCGAAGATCTTGTGCTGGAGCTCCTTGGGAATGCCGATCCCGCTGTCCTGCACGGTGGTCTGAACGCGGTCGCCCTTCAGGGTGGCCTCCACCGCCACCCGGCCGCCGGTAGGAGTGAACTTGATGGCGTTGGAGAGCAAGTTGTACAGGATCTGCTTGAACTTGTTCTTGTCGGCGATCAGGGTCAGATCGGCCGGCTCCACCCTGCTGGATATGTTGATCTCTTTCTTGGTAGCCAGCCCGCGGGTCACGTTCAGGACCTCTCGGACGGCGGAGTCGACCCCGAAGTCCTCGTAGACGATGTCCATCCGGCCGGCCTCGATCTTGCTCAGGTCGAGGACGTCATTGATCAGCTCCAGCAGGTGGCGGCCGCTGTTATAGATGTTGTCCAGGCAGTCCCGCCGCTGTTTCTCGGACAGATTGCCGGCCAGCCCGTCGCGGAGCAGCTCCGAGAAGCCCAGGATGGCGTTCAGGGGCGTCCGCAGCTCGTGCGACATGTTGGCCAGGAACTCCGACTTGAGCCGGCTGACCTCGGCGATCTGGGCGTTGGCCAGCTCCAGGTCCCGGGCGTGGCCCTGCAGTTGCTCGTAGAGCCGCCCGTTCTCGATGGCGATGGACGCCTGGTTGGTGATGACTTTGAGGATGGCGGCGTCCAGCTCGGTGAACGGGTCCACCCGCTGCCGGGAGAGGGTCATGGCCCCCACCACCCGCTTGGGCGTGGCCAGCGGCTGGACCAGGAGGGAGCGCGGCGAGCGGCTCTGGTCCAGCATCTTGAAGCGAGGATCCTTGGTGGCGTCGACGATGTTGAGGGTGGTCAGATGCTCCACCGCCCCGCCCACAATGCCCTCGCCCAGCACGAATCGGGCGATGTGCGGCACCGCATCCTTGTGCGGGTAGGTGGCCATGGCGGTGAGCTCCTTGCTGCCTTCGTTCAGCAGGAATACGGTGGCCGCATCGAACTGCACCATCTGGGAGGTAGCGCGCAACATGGCGGCGATGTTGTGATCCAGCGACAGCGATGCCGTGAAGAGCCCGCCGAGCCGGTTGAGCAGCTCGATCTCGGGGTCTGTCGCCACGTTCGGGACATTATAGGCCACGGTTTTTTCCAGCCTCGCGATCGCGCGGTGCTACCCTCGCCACCGTAACGTCACGTTTTGTGACTTTCCTGCTTCTTCGTAACGTTCGCCCGATGGTCTCACGCGTGCCGTTGTGTGAGGCAACAAGAAGCGCAAAAACAGCCGAGGCGGCGCTTGCCGATAATCCAGTCGATGAAGGCGATCCGATTCCACCAGCACGGCGGGCCGGAGGTGCTCCGCTTCGAGGAGGCGCCCACCCCGACCCCCGGGCCGGGCGAGGTGCTGGTCGCCCTGCGGGCCGCCGCCCTGAACCACCTCGACCTCTTCGTCCGAGAGGGGATTCCGGGCGTGTCCCTGCCGCACATCGGGGGCGCCGACGGCGCCGGGGTGATCGCCACGGCTGGTGCCGGGTCTGGCCGGTACCCGGTGGGCACCCGCGTCTTTTTCGACCCCGGGATCAGCGACGGCACCTGCGCCTTCTGCCAGCGGGGCGAACACAGCCTCTGCGACCACTACCAGCTCCTGGGTGAGCACCGGGACGGCACCTTCGCCCAGGCGGTGGTGATCCCCGAGGTCAACTGCCGGCCCATCCCGGAGGCCTTTAGCTTCCAGGAGGCCGCCGCCTTCCCCCTGGTCTTCCTGACCGCCTGGCGGCTGCTGATGACCAAGGCCCGGGTGCAGGCCGGCGAGACGGTGCTCATCCTGGGCATTGGCGGTGGCGTGGCGCAGGCGGCCTTGCAGCTAGCCAAGCTGGCCGGCGCCACCGTGTTTGTGACGTCGGGCGACGGCGAGAAGCTGGCCCGTGGCCGCGCCATGGGCGCCGACGCCGTGATCGACCACGCCACCACAGACTTTTCCCGGGAGGTATGGAACCTGACCGGCAAGCGCGGGGTAAACGTGGTGGTGGACAGCGTGGGCGCGGCCACCTGGGAGCGCAGCATCCGGTCCCTGGGCAAGGGCGGCCGGCTGGTGGTGCCCGGTGCCACCAGCGGCCCCAAGGCCGAGGTCGACGTCCGGCGCGTGTTTAATCGGCAGGTCACCATCTACGGCTCGACCATGGGATCCCGCAGCGATTGGGATCAGCTGGTCACGCTCGCCGGCGAGGGCAAGCTGCATCCGGTGATCGACCGGACCTTTCCGCTCGAAGCCGCCGCCCAGGCGCAGGCCCGGCTGGCCAGCGGCGCGCAGTTTGGCAAGGTCGTGCTGGACATCCCTCCGCTGCCATGACCCACCGAATGTCGGCGGTGGTCACGGCCGTCGTGCTCGTCGCCTGCGCGTCGTCGCATCCGCAGGCGACGCCCACCCCGCGGCCGCCCTCGCCGGTGCCATCCGTTTCGCCGCGCGCGCCGATTACGTTGCCAGGTGATCCATCGATCCACGTCCTGCCGGGCTTTGCCGCCTGGGTCTATGCCTCTGGCCTTCCACAGCCGACGGCCATGGCCTTCGGACCGGACGGCCGCTTATATGTGACCGGTGCCGGCGGCACC
>DASPZT010000362.1:0-3978 GCA_035636135.1 Candidatus Limnocylindria bacterium
CCTCGACGCCGCCCTGCGCGAGTGCCTGCCGGCCGACCAGGCCGAACCCTATGGCGCCCCGTTCCGGTGGCCGCGCCGCGAGGACCTGGTTACCGCTCTTCGCGACGGGGGCTTCAGCGAGGTGGTCGTGGAGGAGGTGCGGATGCCATTGGTCTTCGAGCAAGGCATCCCGCAAGCCCTGGCGACGCTGGCCGCGTCACCGGTGGCCACCGCGGTCGCCCAGTTGGCTGACGAGGAACGGGCCACGCTGTGGGCGGTCGGCGTCCGGTACCTCGGCCCCCTGGTCTCCGACGGTCAGGTCCGAACGCACATGGTTTCGAATATCGTCTCGGCGCGAAAGCGTTAGGGCGCCCGACGACAGCTCGACTGGCTGCTATCCGGCGGCGGCATCTCTGAGTGCCACGTCCGGCACACGAGCCCTCGGCCCACGGCGAGTAGCCAGGAACGACCCCAGCAGGATCAAGACGAAGCCGGCCCCGGCGCCGAGTGTGAAGGGCTCATTCAGTATCACGATGCCCAGTAGCAGCGCGACGGCCGGGTTGAAGTAGGTGATGACGGTGGCCCGCACCGGCCCCACCTCGCCGATGAGGGCGAAGAACAGGAGGAACGCCACCGCCGTGCAGATCAGGGCCAGGATGCCGACGGCCACCAGGACGCGAGTGGAGGGGAGGGCGGTGGGCATCTGGGCCAGGCCGAAGGGAGTGTACAGCGCCGCCGTCAAAAAGAGGGACGCGGCCACCACGCCCAGGGCGGGAACGCCGGCCAGCCGGCGGGCAATGATCATGGGGCCGATGGCGTAGCCGAGCGCCACCAGGCCAACCTCGCCGACGGCTCCGAGATTGCTTCCCGAGACGTCCAGCCCCACCAGCGCCGCGACACCCGCCAGGCCGAGTAGGAGGCCGAGAAGGCGGCGGCCGCCGAAGCGCTCATCGCTCCCGGTCAGGCGCGCCAGCAGCACGCCGATCAACGGGACGGCGGCGATCAGCAGCCCCGTCAGCGAACTGGGGAGCCGCCGCTCGGCATCCGAGAGCAGGACCCAGGGCAGGGCCACCTCGGCGGCGGTATACGCCAGGATCATTCGCCAATAGGGGAGGAGAGGCGCCAGCTCGCCGCGAGCGGCCGCCAGGGGAATGAGCAGCAGCGCCCCAATGGCGGTCCGGGCGAACACCAGGGTCGGCGGCGTGATCTGGGCGACCGCGATTTTGATGAGGAGGTACGGGATGCCCCAGATGACCGCCATAACGATGAACAGGGCCCAACCGCGTCGCGTCATCCGATCATGCTACTTACGAGACCCGCTCCTGCATGCGCCGAACGATCCGTGTCACCATCCACCGCGGTGAGATCCGAACAGAAAACGCCAGCAGCTTGGCTGAGAGCCCTGGCACGACCACGGCCTTGCCGCCCATCATGCCGCGGTACCCTGCCTCGGCCACCGTCCGAGCATCCATGATCCGGCCCTGCACCAGCTTGGAATCCTCCATGGCGGCCCGGCGCTGGAAACCACTGCTGGTTGCTGGTGGCGCGAGCGCGGTCACAGTCACGCCGGTCCCGTGCAGCTCATCCGCCAGGGCCTCGCTGAAGGACAGCACGTACGCCTTGGTCGCGTAGTAGACGGCCATCAGCGGGCCGGGCATGAAGCCGGCCAGCGAGGACAGATTCAGGATGCGGCCCCAGTGTCGCTGAACCATGCCCGGGAGGAACGACCGGGTCAACTGCGTCAGCGTCGCCATGTTGACCTGCATCATCTCCGCTTCGGTCTGGGGATTGGCGTCGATGAACCGGCCGTACATGGCAAACCCGGCGTTGTTGACCAGGATGTCCACCGGAATCGACGCCGCTTGGAGCTCCGCCCTGATCTGATCGGGCGCCCCGGGCCCGGCGAGGTCAGCGGTAATCACATGGGCATTCACGTGCAGCCCTCGTGCCTGAGCGGCAACGTCCTCCAGGCCCTGGCGGCTGCGGGCCACGAGGACCAGGTCGTTCCCGTGGCGGGCAAAGATGAGCGCTAGTTCGCGCCCGATTCCGCTGGAGGCCCCGGTGACCAGCGCGGTCCGGCGATCCACGACAAGAGCAACTACAGGTGGCCGACCGCTATTCCAGGGTCACGCCGGCGGCGGGGACGCCGCCGAGAGCGCAGTGTCATAGGCCGACACCTTGGGGCGGTAGGTCGTTTCATTCCAGCGGAGGTTGAGCGCCTGCTGGCGCGCGCTCGAGAACCGCGTGAATTCGGCGATCGCTCGTTTGAGCTCATCCTCCCGCAGCACCCGGTCCTGGGCATCGTTGCGAAGCCGGTCGATGACCAGCTTATGGGTGGCGTCGATCATGCTCCGAACACTCCCCACCAGCGAGCGCATGTTGTCGGGCTCGTCGGGTTTGAGGACGCGTGACTCGGCGTCCCGCAGCGCCTTATCGGCCTGGGCGCCGCTCCGGTCAGCCTGGCTGTACTGCCCCATCCGCATGGCATTCAGCATGTCGTTCTCTTTGAGCGTCGCTTCAAAGACGCCTCGCCCGACCAGCTCCTGGTCAACCGCCGCGGTGAGCACCTGCTCGGCCTGTCCCAGGCCATCTAGGGTGGCCTGCGCCCGCTGGCGCGCGGATGTGAGCTGGCTGCTCTTGCCAAGCGCCACCGGACCCAACCAGCCCAGGGCATCGGCCGCCGTCTTCAGCCGGGCGCCGTCGGCCTTGACTTCGGCTAGCGCGTCGCGGTACAGGCTCAGGCGCCGCTCCGACTCGGTCCTGATGGCGCCCGGGTCCTGCGACTGGTTGGGGTCGATCGGGCTGAGGAAGAGCGCCATGGCGGCGTCGACGGTTGCCCGGTGCGAGCTCGCCGTGCTGAGCGCCTGGTCTCCGGCATCCAGCTCCGCCTGGGCCGAGATCGAAACCAGGCCGATCAGAAGGATCAGGATCACGGTCCCGCCGCCGATCAGCCGAGCTTTTCGACCTAGCTCGAATCCGCTGGGTCGAGCTTGCCTACGGGGCGCCGGGCGAGCGATCGGAGCGCTGGCTCGCGTTCCCACGCGTGCTCGCCGCTTCCTTCGGACCGTTTGGCCGGGCATCTCTGACTACTCGCATCTCGCCCGCTGGTAGCGAACCATCGCCGAGCCATGGCTCAGTTCACAAAGCTTTACCGATGCGTGGCCGCCCCAGAGCAGCGGGTGCTTCCCGATCTGGAGTCTCACTCCGCTGGCGGGGATGGCTGGGAGGGGGTATTGACAACCAATCAGGGGCAGTTCTGGTGGGTGGCCACGTTGCAAGAGATGTTCTGGTAGGTGTTCTTGAGCTGGTTCCCCAGCAGGATCACGGCCAGGATCACGACCACGACAATCAGGGAGAGGATCAGCGAATACTCCACCAGGCCCTGGCCCCGGCGCGTGCGTAGGTAACCCATCGCTCCAGGTGTGTAAACGAGGGCGCGACCAGAGGCTTTCTAATCCACCCAGACCACTCTGCTACGGCCGCGGCCGTACTCACTGACAGTGATATTTATGCCCGTGGAGGGTCGCCGTGGCGCCGCCCGGACACGTGTATGGGCTCGAAGCTCCCGGGTCGCTGGGGTCGGCGATTGCTTCCTGGATGTCCTGAAAGGTCAGGTTCACCTCGTTGCCGGTGGCCGCCAGCGTGAGGATCGCCATCAGGGCGACCAAAACCAGGATCAGCGCCAATTCGACCATCCCCTGGCCCTGGCGTTTGGCTAGCTTGCGGGACCGCTGCTTCATATTCATTTTGATTGTCAAGCGCCCAGGTTCGGGCTGGTGCGCCCTCTACCTCTAATAACGTTCCAGGGGGCTGCCTTAGGCTTGCGGAGAGCCTTACGGTTTTAGCGCTCTCCGGGTGCCGGCCGCGCCCGGCTCGGCCGGACATGGTGCGCATCCTCACCGGCTCCGGCCACGGCACGCCCTTCGAGCACCGTGGCGTTTGGATGGTTCGGCGGCCTCCCTGCTGGCGGCCTTCGCCATTTCCGAAGTCGCTCGCTGG
>DASPZT010000363.1:0-3834 GCA_035636135.1 Candidatus Limnocylindria bacterium
ACGCCGGGCAGGTGCGCGGCGCCGCCGGCCGCCGCGATCAGCACTCTCAGGCCGCGACCCTCCGCCTCACTCGCCCAAGCGCGGCAGCCTTCGGGGTCTCGATGCGCCGAGCGGACCACGATCTCGTGGCTGATCCCGTAACCATCCAGCACCTCGGCGCAGCGCTGCATCACCGGCCGGTCGGACTCGCTGCCCATCACGATCCCCACCAGGGGCGCAACGTCCGCCATCATTCCACCCCCTCCCCTACCCCTCCCCGAGGGGAGGGGACGAGCTGTGCCCATGGTCCGTCATTAATCAGCCACCTCCCCGAGGGAAGGGGACAACAACAGCCTGGAGTTGGGCCGCCGGGACCTCGCGCTGGGCGATGTCCGTGCGGTAGGTCATCCCCTCGAACTGCACGCGTCCTACATTGCGATAGGCGCGCTCGCGCGCGTCGGCCAGCGAGTCCCCCAGGGCCACCAGGGTAAGCACGCGGCCGCCGGCCGTGTGGTAGCCATCGGGAGCGGAGGCGGTGCCGCCATGAAAGGCGAGCACGTTGGGCTCCAGCCGGGACAGCCCATTGATCAGCGCTCCGCTCGCGTACGGTCCCGGATACCCGCGCGCAGCCAGCACCACCCCGACCGTGGCGCCCGCTGACCACCGCACCGGGTCGGGCGGTAGCTCGCCGCGGGCGGCCGCTTCGAGCGCGGTAACCAGGTCGCCATCTATCCGCGGCAGGACCACCTGGGCCTCGGGGTCGCCGAAGCGGGCGTTGAACTCGAGCACCTGCATCCCATCCGCGGTCAGCATCAGCCCCGCATAGAGGCAGCCGCGATAGGGGGTGCCGGCCTCCCGTAGGGCGGCGACCACCGGCTCAAAGATGCAGGTCACGGCGGCGGTGACATCGGGGTCACCGAAAAACCCGGGAGGCGAGTACGCACCCATCCCACCGGTGTTCGGCCCATGGTCGTTGTCCAGCGCGCGCTTGTAATCGCAGGCGGGCACCATGGGCACCACCCGGGTGCCATCGACCAGCGCCAGCAGCGACACTTCCTTGCCCCTGATCGGTTCCTCGAGCAGCACCCGGTCGGCGGCGGCGCCCACCCGGCGCGCCACCATCAGCTCATCGATGGCCTCCAGCGTTTCGGCCATGTCCCTCGGCACCAGTGTCCCTTTGCCCTTGGCCAGGCCGTCGGCCTTGACCACGAAGGCGCGGCCTTCGCCCCGCACGTAGTCCCTGGCCGCCGCGGCGTCGTCGAAGACCCGAAAGGGCGGCGTCGGTACGCCCGCCTTCTGCATGAGCGTCTTGGCGAAGACCTTGCTGGACTCGATCTGGCCGGCCGCCTTGGTTGGGCCGAACACCAATCGGCCGTTGGCCGCCACCTCGTCGCCCAGCCCGGCGGCCACGGCCGCTTCCGGGCCGACGATGGTCAGGTCGATCTCGCGTTCCCGGATGAACCGGACTAGCCCCGCCACATCGTCCGGCGCGATGGCCACGTTGACCGCCATGGATGCCGTCCCGGCGTTGCCCGGCGCGCAGAAGACGGCCGAGGTCAGCGGGCTCTGCAATGCCTTCCACACCAGCGCGTGCTCGCGCCCGCCGCCCCCGACGACGAGCAGCTTTATTCCCACTCGATGGTGGACGGCGGTTTCGAGGAGATGTCATAGACGACGCGGTTAACACCCGGCACCTCGTTGACGATGCGGGTCGACATCTTGGCCAGCACCTCATACGGCAGCCTGGCCCAGTCCGCCGTCATGCCGTCCTCGCTCTCGACCGCCCGGACGGCGACCACGTTCCCATACGTCCGGTAATCGCCCATCACCCCCACGCTCTGCAGCGGAGTCAGGATGGCGAAGGCCTGCCAAAGCGATCGGTACAGCCCGGCCGCTTTAATCTCGTCGACCACGATCCAGTCCGCCGCCCGCAGCGTGTCGAGCCGCTCGCGGGTCACTTCGCCGATGATGCGGACCGCCAGGCCAGGACCGGGGAAGGGCTGGCGATGAACCATATCCTCGGGCAGGCCCAGCTCCAGGCCGATGGCGCGAACCTCGTCCTTGAAGAGGTAGCGCAACGGTTCGATCAGCTGGAATCGGAGATCCGCCGGCAGCCCGCCGACGTTGTGATGGGTCTTGATGCGATGGGCCGCGAAAGTGTCGTGACTGGTGCTCTCGATGACGTCCGGGTAGAGGGTGCCCTGGGCCAGGAAGTCGATGCCCCGCAACCGGCCGGCCTCCCGCTCGAACACCTCGATGAAGGTGGCGCCCACTCGGCGCCGTTTCTCCTCGGGATCAATCACGCCCGCCAGCGCCCGCAGAAAGTCGGCCGAGGCGTCGACGCTGGAGAGCGCGATGCCCAGGTGCCGGCCCATGACGTCGATCACGCGGCGGCCCTCGTCCCGACGGAGCAAGCCGTTGTCCACGAACAGGCAGGTCAGCTGGCCGGGCACCGCCCGGTGCACCAGGGTGGCGGCCACCGCCGAGTCCACCCCTCCCGACAGCGCACACAGGACTCGCCGCGAGCCGACTTCGGCCCGGATGGCTGCCACCGCCTGTTCGATGAAGGTGGCCGGTTTCCAGTCACCCCGGCAGCCCGCCACCCGGTAGAGGAAATTGCGCAGGATCTCGCGCCCCGGAGGGGTGTGAATCACCTCCGGGTGGAACTGGATGCCGAAGCGACCCGCCCCGTCGCCCATGGCCGCGATGGGCGAGTTGGCCGAGTGGGCAAGCGAGCGAAAGCCGGCCGGGATCTCGGTGACCCGATCACCGTGGCTCATCCACACGGGCAGGTCGGTGGCCAGTCCCTGGAACAAGAGCATCGGGTCGTCGACGTTGATCCGGGCGGCGCCATACTCGCGCCGCGCGCCGGCGGCCACCCGGCCGCCCAGCTGGTGGACGAGCAGCTGCATCCCGTAGCAGATGCCGAGCAGGGGAACGCCGGCGGAGAAGACGGCAGGATCGCACAGCGGAGCGCCGGGCTCATAGACGCTACTGGGGCCGCCGGAGAGCACCAGGGCCTTTGGCCGGCGGGCCTCGATGACGGCCCACGGCGTAGTACCCGGGATCAGCTCGGAATAGACGCCGGCCTCACGGATCCGGCGGGCAATCAGCTGGCTGTACTGCGATCCGAAGTCGAGCACCAGCACCAACTCCTGCGTGGTGGCCGGCGCCGGCGCAACGGTCTTCCCCTCGACTATCTCCCCATCCCCACACGCTGCGCCTGCTGGTCCAGCTTGCCCTCGTTTTGAATCGCGGGGGCGATCACCATCTCGGTCTCCTGGAATTCGCGGAGGGTCCGCGCGCCGCACACGCCCATCGAGGCGCGCAGCGCCCCCACCAGGTTCTGGCTACCATCGTCGACGGTGGCCGGCCCGACCAGGATCTCTTTGAGGCCGGCCCGGCGACGGACCTCGATCCGGGTGCCGCGCGGCAGGCTGGCGTCGGGCGTGGCCATGCCCCAGTGGAAGCCCTGGCCGGCGGCCTCGTGCGCCCCGGCAAAGATGGAGCCGATCATGACCGCGTCGGCGCCGGCGGCAAAGGCTTTGCAGACATCACCGCCCACCCGCATTCCGCCGTCGGTGATCACGGCCACCCGGCGGCCGCTCTCTTCCAGGTATGCCTCCCGGGCGGCCGCCACGTCGCTGGTGGCGGTCACCTGCGGCACGCCGACTCCCAGCACGCCCCGGGTGGTGCAGGCCGCGCCCGGACCGACCCCGACCAGGATGCCGGCAATGCCGGTGCGCATCAGTTCCAGCGCCGTGTTGAACTCCACGCAGTTCCCGGCTACCACCGGGATCGTGAGGTCGGCGGTCAGCCGCTCAAACGACAGCTGCTCGTAGGACCGGGAGAGGT
>DASPZT010000364.1:0-11401 GCA_035636135.1 Candidatus Limnocylindria bacterium
GGCTAGCGCCCACCGCCTCCGTGATGAATCGGTAGAGCGGCAGCAGGTTCGGGGCCAGAAAGGTGCCGAAGACTAGGGGTCGGTCGGTTCCGGATTCTAGATCGGGAGCCCCGACCGGGGCTGCACCGCTCCTCACAGGAAGCCCGGTGAAAAGCGGTGCAGCAACATGACCCTAGTTGCTTTCGTGTCCGAGGACGGCGAAGTTGTTCGTGGACGTGTTCGCCGGATCGGACTTGAAGGAGAACCCCGCCTCGGTGGCCGACCACTCGACTGTCGCCCCGGTGGCATGACCTGTGAACGCGAACAGGCTTGAAGATGCCGTGAAGGGACCCGTGGACCCAGTCCACGCCACGGCGAATGACGCTTCGGCGGCAACACTTGGTCCGTCGCTCAACGCATTGCCGAGGCTACCGTAATCCGGCAGCTTGACGTCTTTGGCGACCATCGTCGCGATCCCGGAGTCCGGATTGGCCGAGACCGTCTCCTCCGGGAACCGGCGCGTCCAGAAGAGCCCACCCGGGAACGGATTGATATCGAGGTTGAAGTCGTGGATCTGATCCACCCCGACCAGGGTGGGAAACAGGTCCAGTCAGACAAAGACGAAGGTTCCCTCGTGGCTCTGGCCGTTGACCCCTATGTACTGCCCCTGCATGAACCGCATGTCGGCATCGAAGACCAGTCGCTTCGATGCTCCACCACTGGTTCCGGTCCCGGTGCCGCTTACCGCGGCAACACCCAGCACCCCATTGAAGTCCCGGATAGCCGATAACTCGTTTCCCGGCACCGGGAGCTGAATGTGAAATGGGGTATTGGGGAAGACCGTTTCGGTAATGGGTTTGGGATCGATACTGGACGCCTCGGCGAGCGCTGGCACCCAGAGTGGCACCGTCATGGCCGCCCCCGTGGCGGCGGCGCTGGCCCCCAGGAACTGCCGCCGGGACAGGGCCCGCTGCCAAAAGTGGCGGTGGCCTACGTGACCGCGCAGAAGCATCTGATCAGGTATCCGCATCCCCTTCCTCCTCTCCCCCATCTGGGGACAAGGCGATTGCCGCTTACAGCGAGCCTACACTTTCTTTACTCAGTGTCAACAGCACGGCTGTTCGTACCCGGTTACCCTTAAGCGGGATGCCGGCCGCCCTGAATCAGCTAGGCCTACCCGCCGTGATCGTCGTGGGGGCGATCTTCATCGTCTGGTTCGTGGTTGGAAACGAGCTCATGCGCCGGCGGGGCCGGAGCCTAGCCATCTGGTCCAAGAGGGCTCTGGATCCGCTGGGGGGCCGCCAGGCGATCCAGTGGATCACCCTCCATTCCTTCCGGCTCGAGATCGAGGGCCTCAAGCCGCCCTTCACCTCGGGCAACATGACCGGCCTGGTCGAGTCCTGGGATGTCCCCATCACCTGGTTGATCAACCGCCTCAACGGGCGACGCGACATGGTCCTGGTCCAGCTGGCCCTGCGGCAGCAACCGATCCGGGGGATCGAGCTCTTCCGGCCACGGTCGCTGCTAGCCGGGGATGCCCGGCAGCTCGCGGTGCAGGAGGGCTGGACCACCGAACCCTTCGAGGAGTTCCAGCTGGCCGCGATGCCCGGCGCGACTCCGCAACGACTGGCTACCGAGTTGCTCGCCGCCCTGGGGCCTCGCCGACCCGACCTCCTGCGGCTGGCGCTTCGGCGCCGGGGCCTGCATCTCACCCTGGCACTAAACATCCCCAACCGGCAGGCGGTCCAGCCAGCCGAGCTGACCGGGTTGCTCCAGGGAGTGGCTGCGGTGGCCCTCCGCTACGCCACCCCCGCCGAAGCTACCGATTAGCTTAGGTCGCGGCTGCCGGTTCCTTCGTGAAGACCGCGCGGGCCAGCCGGCGGAGACTCTCCGTGCCCCGGACTTCGTCGTCGAAGAGCGGGACGATCGCCCGCACCTGGCCGTCGAACTTCTGCCAGACGGTTTGCATGTGCTCATCCTGCATCGCCAGGCGGTTGCGCACAAACTCCGCGCTGTCCGCTTTGACCACGCCCCGGTCGATGCGCATGTTCACCAGCACGCCCCCCACCGGGATGCCGAACTCGGTGAACCAGTTGATGAAACGGGTGATCACGGCGATGGGCAGCGCTTCGGGCAAGGTGACGAAGAAGAAGGCGGTCTTCTGGTCGTCAGTCAGGAGCTGGCGCGCGTGCTCCATCCGCTTCTGGAAGTCGACCAGGTACTCCATCAGCGGGTCCGATTCCTTCTTCTTGGTGAACGACAGCAGCTGCCGCAGGCCCTGGGCTTCCTCACGGCTCTTCATCATCTTCCCGACCCACAGCGAATAGACCTTGCTCATCCCCAGCAGCCGCCGGGCGTTGGCCGTCGGCGCGGTGTCGAAGACATAGACGTCGTACTCGTTCTTGAACATGAGGTCGATCATGTTCTCGAACATGGCCGACTCCTCGAAGGCAGGGTTCATGGTCGCCGACTCCACGAACTCATCCGCCTTGGTGCTGATCTCGGCGAACTTCAGGAACCACTGGATCTTGTCCTGGATGTCGCGCTTGGACCGCTCGATGGCGTCCCTGGTGTCGATCTCCAGGGCCACCAGGTTGGGCACACCGGTCACCGCGGTGTGCTTGCCAAAGACGTTCTGGCCCAGCAGCCCGGAGAGGCTGTGGACCGGGTTGGTCGAGGCCAGCAGGGTGCGCCGCCCCTGGTCCGCGGCCCACACCGCCGTCGCGCCGGCCATGACGGTCTTGCCCACGCCGCCCTTGCCCCCGAAGAAGACGTATTTCAGCGATGGGTGACCGGCCAGGTAGCCGGCCATCGACTCGGTGATGCCCTGGGTCTCGACGGCGCTCACGATGACGCCCCGTACATGATGGTGGCCAGCCGCTCGATGGCCGGCAGCCCGGTGACGTCCCGCTCCAGTTCGGGCACGTAGGCCAGCACCTCATTGCCGAGCGTTGACCGGATCTGCGCCAGGTACCGATTCTGCATCGCGATCCGGTTCTTGAGATAGTCGGGCACGTTCTGGGTGGCCAGCTCGTCCGGCAGGACCCGGTTCACGACATAGCCGAGGATGGGCACGTCAAACTTCGCGAACAGCTCGGCGGCCTTCTTGGTGTCGAGCAGGATCATCTCCTCCGGAATGACGACGAAGAAGAAGCCCGTCTTCTCCTTGTCGGTGAGGATGCTGGATGACATGTTGATGCGTTGCTTGATGTCCTGCAGCTCGGCCAGGATCTGGTCCTCCTCGGTGAGCTTCTGCCGTTTCATAACGCTGGCCACCTGCTCGTACTCGCGCATCTGCTCCCGCAGGTGGGTGATCTTGTTGATCCATTCGTCGTAGACCTTCGCCATGGAGAGGTAGTAAAGGGCGTGGCCGAGGGGGACCAGGTCATAGATGTAGTAGTCGTACTCCCCCGTCACCACGATGTCGACCACCGCGTCGAAGATGGCGCTTTCTTCCATGGCCGGCTCGGCGCTGGCCGCCTCGATGTAGTTGTCGATCTCCTCCGGGACCTTGTCCAGGCCGTACATGTCGAGGATCTTCTGCCGGATCTGCTGCTGGTAGGCCTTGATATGGCCGTCGGCGTCGATCTCCTGGGCCCACAGGTTGTCCATGATCTTGACCGGGCCCTTCCCGAAGATGTCGCGCTGAAAGATGTCCGACAGGCTGGCCTGCGGATCCACGGAGAAAACGAGGACGCGATGGCCCTGCTTGGCCAGCCAGTAGCCGGTGGCGGCCGAGAAGGTGGTCTTGCCCAGCCCGCCCTTGCCCCCGAACATGATGTAGCGGCGTTCGGGATGGGCCCGGAACACGCGGTGGAGGTCCGTCTCCGCGGCGACGGACATCAGCCGAGGGAGTCCGTAATGTCGCGTTCCCGCAACATGCGGCGCTTCCAGGTGCTGATCTGGGGCACTACGTAGGGCATCAATCGCAGGCTGTAGTAGGGCGGCAGGATGGGCACGCCGAGCAGGTCGCCCATGGTGATCAGAATGAAGAGGTGCTCCATGCTGGCCCGCGTTCGCAGCGCGTGACGAGACATATCGTGGCTGGCCATCCCGTACATGACCTCTTTGGCCGTGCCGAAAATGTTGCCCAGTCCTCGCTTCCTTTTCGGCTGCTCACTCATCGCCTTCAAACCCCGTGAAGATCATAGTCTTCGCCCTCGAAGGGCTGTCTCTCGCGCAGCACCCGGCGCCGCCAGGCCGGTACACCGGGGACGAGGTACGGCACCAGGCGGAAGGCATAGTAGGGCGGCATCACCGGCACCCCGAGCAGCTCGCCCAGCACCATGAATGTGAACAAGTTCTCCATATCCGCCCGCACCTGGGCGGCGTGCCGCTCGAACTCGAAGCCCGTGAAGCCGTAGAAGATCTGCCCCAGGGCGCGCCAGGCTCGAGCTCCCCGGGCACGGAGAGAGGGCCAGCGCCCGGCGCCGGCCCTCCTCTCTCCAGACTCGTCTCGTGTAGACGAACTCAGGCCGTCACCGGCTCGGGCGCCACTTCCAGCGGCGTCTTCCGGTAGCGCTGGAACGCCCGGATCCCGTCGTAGGCGATGAAGATGGCCGCCACCACGATCAGCAACGCGATCAGGATCGTGACCCCGCTGCCAAAGACCGCGACTTCCTTGCCCGCCTTGCCCAGGCTCTTGGTGAAGACAGTCGCGTAGAGGTTGCGGGCAGTTACCAGCGCAGCCAGCGTGGTCGTGACGTACATGAACACGCCGGGAATCGCGGCATAGGTCGCGTTGCGCCGGGTCGCCACCAGCCAGACCATCACGACCAGCAGGCTGAGCGAAGCCATCAGCTGGTTCGACGCGCCGAAGAGTTGCCAGATGTAGACCCAGGTCCCGCTGATCACCAGCAGGAAGGTCGCTGCCATGCCGAGCAAAGTGCTGAAATGGATGTTGCGGAAAATCGGCGCCCGATCCCCCAGCCACTCAGCCAGTGTCACCCGCATGATCCGGAACAGCAGCTGGGTCACGGTGATCACGATCACGACGAAGGCCGCGAAGCCGATCGCCGTGCCGTACTTGGTGGGCAGCCCAAACACGTTCAGGAAGTTGCCGATCCCGGCCGCGAACTTCCCGGTTGCCGTGAGCTTGGGGTTAGCCGCCGCTACCGCTACCGCCATCAGCGCCAGCAAGCCCAGCGTGAACTCACTGAACATGGCGCCGCCACCGACCGGGAGCATGTCCTCCTCGTTCTCGATCTGGCGCGCCGTGCTGACGGAGCCGATCAGCGCATGCCATCCCGATATGGCGCCGCAGGCGATGGTGACGAAGAGCATCGGATAGAGCGGCTGGAAGGCGCCGGATTTCTGGACCGCCGCCGTGGACAAGAATGTGGTGAAGGCCGGAAGCTTGAAGGTGGCCACACTGGGGTGGACGAAGAATGCCAGGAAGGCCCCCGCCCCGGCCACGACGATGGTCAGGCCCGTGATCCAGAAGCCGATGTAGTTGACCGGCTGCGCGTACCGCCAAATGGGCAGCACCGCTCCGGCGTAGCAGAACGCGAACATCGCGAGCAGCCAGAAGACGAAACTGACCGTCACGACAATGTTCTGCTTCCCGACCGCAGCGGTCGGGTCGAGAACAGTCGTCACCCCGCCGGGAGCGAAGCTGTTGAGCCACTTGTTGAAGCTGGTAAAGGCATCGACGACGCCGTTTCCGAACAAGCCGGCGTTGAGCAGCACCGCCAGCAGGGTGCCGCCCACCGCGATCAGGGTCACCACGATCAGATCCATCTTGGCGCGGTACAGGAGCTGCCCGGTTAGCAGCCCCAGGCCGGCCAGCGCGATGATCCCGAGTGGCACGATGGGGTTGTTGAGCACGCCCGCCACCAAGTTGCCGAACGCGCCCGCGACCAGGAGCAGGTAGAAGAAGATGAAGATCAGCAGGATCTGGCGCGTCCGCGGCGCGATCAGTTTATGCGCAATGGCCGACAGCGAATTCCCATCGTTGCGCACCGAGACCACGATGGCGCTGTAGTCGCTGGCCCAGCCCATGAACATGACGCCTACGGTCAGCCAGACCAGGCTGGGAAACCAGCCCCAGAGTCCAGCCGCCGTGATCGCGCCGACGATGGGCCCGGCCGCGGCAATGGACTTGAAGTGGTAGCCGTAGAGGACATTCCGGCTGGTCGGCATGAAGTCCACGCCGTCCATGTACATCTTGGCCGGCGTTGCCCGCTTGGGGTTGGCCTTGATGACCTCCCGGTCGATCCGCTTGGCATAGAAGTTGTAGCCGATGAAAATTGCGAGGACCGCGATGATGATCACGACAAGGGTATTGCCCAATTGACCTCCCTTCCTTTTGTCTTCACGCGCTCGTGATTCCTCCGCGCGCAAACGCCCTAGATCCGGTTTCTCACCTCCTTTCCTCCAGCCGGTCGGCGAGCAGGCTGTCCAGCCGCTCGCGGTCGAAGCCGACGATGCGTTCCCGGCCATCGATGATGAACGACGGGAAGCGGCGTGCTCGGTGGCGGACCGCCTTGTACAGGCCCTCGATGGAGGCGGCGTCGATGACCTTGACGGTGAGCCGGTCGCCGTAGCGGTCGAACGCCTGCAATGCCCAGTCCGAGATGGCCGCATACTCCGCTTGGAGGTCGGCCGGCAGGGCGTTTTTCCGCTCTGCGGCGTGCAACCGGTCGCCCAGCCCGAGATGGCCCCAGACGATCTCGCAGTGCTGGCAATGGTAAAACTCGGTCGGGGCGTAGGCCAGGATCTCGACCTGCGCCGACGGCCACACGGTGGGCCGCATTGGACGCGAATTCAGCATCTCAGCCTCCCTATGTCCCGGCTTAAAGATAGCTCAGGCTGAATTGGCGGTCAATTGGATTCTGGCAGCTCGGCGGGGGGAGCGGCGAACTCGATCGAGATCGGCCGCCGGCCTGCTAAGCCTCCCCAAACGACGTCCGCGAACGCCTGGGTAGGGCCGCCGCCGGTTAGAGGTTGTCGATCTGGACCGTTTCGAGCTGGTCGGCCGGCTGGAAGCCGAAGATGCGGGAGTAGAAGTAGAACTCGCCGTCGATGGCGCGCTTGATGTTCTCCGCCCGCCGGAAGCCGTGCTGCTCGCCCTCGAAGGGTAGGTAGGCGACCGGCAGTCCCTTCTTCCGCAAGGCGGCCACGATCAGCTCCGCCTGGTTGGGCGGCACGACCTTATCCTCCAGACCCTGGAACAGGATGACGGGAGCCGAGATTCGATCGATCGCGTTGATGGCGGAACGCTCCGCGTACAGGTCCCGGCGCTCCGGATATGGGCCGACCAGCCGCTCCAAATAGCGCGACTCGTACTTGTGGGTCTCGCCGGCGAACACCTCGAGGTTGCTGATGCCGAAATGGCTGGCCCCGGCCTGGAACATGTCTTTGAACGTGAGCACGCAGAGCACGGTGTAGCCGCCGGCGCTGCCGCCGGTGATGGCCAGGCGGTTGCCGTCAACGTGGCCCTGCGCCACCAGGTAACGCGCCGCACTGACCGCGTCGTCGACGTCCACCACACCCCACTGCCCGTTCAGGCGTTCGCGGTAGGCCCGTCCGAATCCCGTGCTGCCCCCGTAGTTGACGTCGACCGAGGCGAAGCCGCGGCTGGTCCAGTACTGCGCCTCCAGGTCGAGCGCCCGTCCGGCCATGGCGGTGGGGCCGCCGTGGATGTGGACCAGCAGCGGCGGCCGCTCGCCGTCGGGCGCCTGGAAATCCTGATTGGCCGGCCGATAGAAGAAGGCGTGGGCCGTCTGGCCGCCGGTGGTCGCGAACTCGATCGGCTCGCCGGTTGAGACATAGCCAGGATCGATGGTGACCGGATTCGACCGGCGCAGCACCTCGGCCTGGCCGGTCGCCAGCTCGATCTCGACCAGGGCGGGCAGTTCAGTCGGGGAGCCCGCCGTCACGATCGCCACACCCGGAGCCGCCCTGAGGTTGGCGCCGAACTCGTCATAGACCGTCCGAAGGGTGGTCGCCTCGCCGCTCGCCGGGCTGACCAGCGCCAGCCGTGCCCGGCCGTTCTCGATGATCCGGCAGACCAGGCGGTCCGCCGACTCGATGGCATAGGTGGTCATCCCGAAGAGCCATTGCGGGGTGCCGAACTCGGCCTCCAGCTGGGTCACGGCCTCGACCTTCGAAGCTCGCCACCGGTACAGGTTCCAGAAGCCGGTCCGGTCGCTGACGAAGATCAGCGTGCCGTCCGGGGACCATTCCGGCTGGAAGAGGGACTCCGTCTGGCCGCCGGCGACCTGCTGGACGCGCCCCAGCGCTCCACCATCATCGAGCTCGCCGACCCAGAGTTCGGCGCCATCCCAGGGCATGTTGGGGTGGTTCCAGGTGAGCCAGGCCAGGCGCCGGCCGTCCGGGCTCAGCCGCGGATTGGAGTAGAAGTCATTTCCAGAGACCAGCACCTGCTGCTCGGCCGCCCCCGCCGTGTCCACCCCGACGATGGTGGCCACGGCTTGCTGGTCCGACTCCCGGTGATCCTCGCGCACGCAGATGATCCGACCGCGCGCCCGATCCATGACGCCATCGGCGTAGCGCAGGGGGAGTGGCGGCGTGATAGGCCGCGGGGCGCCGCTCGAGTCCTGGCGGTACAGCCGCTGGTCCCGGAAGTTGGCGAAGTAGACGGTGCCGCGGTCCACGAGGTAGGCGCCGCCGCCATATTCGTGCACCCGGGTCCGGGCGTTGAACCCGGACGTCGTCCTGTCCGTGGTGTGGCCGTCGGCCGACCGGCGGACGACGACATTCCGGCCACCTTCCTGGGGTCGCTGCTCGATCCAGTAGAGGTCGTCCCCGTCCAGCTGCACCTGCCCCAGGCGGACGGCGTCGGCCACCACCATGTTGGAGCTGATCGGCGACTTCCAGGACCCGTACGCGGCCACTCGCTTTCCCGTGGCCTGCGCGGAGCGCTCGCCCGCCGTGCCCGGCGCGCTAATTACTCCCTCTCCCACTTGAAGGTGCCTGCGGCAGCATGTGCTGCATGCACCTACTCTATCGGGATGCTCACTACCTCCCCGCGGGTGGCCCAGGGCTGGCCGTTGGTGCTGGCATTGTTCGTGGCCACGACCGCGGTGGAGGCCTTCGGGTTCGGTCAGATCTATCGGTTCCTGCCGCTTTACTTGCATGAGCTGGGGACACCCAACGACCTGGTCCCCCGTTGGACCGGGCTACTCACCGCAAGCACCTTCCTGCTCGGCCTGCCGCTGGTCCCTTTCTGGGGCGTCTGGGCCGACAAGTACAGCCGCAAGCTGGTGATCATCCGTAGCGCTTACGTTGAGGCGCTGGTCTTTACCACGGTGGGGCTGAGCCAGAATCGGTATCAACTGGCGGGGGCTCTGCTGCTGATTGGCTTCCAGCTCGGCAACAGCGGGGTGATGCTTTCGGCCTTGCGCGCCGCCACGCCCGTGGATCGAGTCGGCTTTGCCACTGGGATCCTGGGAGCCGCGCCGGCCCTCGGCTTCGCCCTGGGGCCGGTTTTCGGTGGAGTCCTAGTCGATCAGCTCGGCTGGGACCTGCGCTACTTGTTCTTCCTCGATGGTGCGCTGTCGGTCGCCACGGCCCTCATGCTGACGGTCGGCTACCGGGAGGTGCGTCCGGCGAACCCGCCCACCGCGTCGGTGTGGCGGCTCGCCGGTCGCGCACTCAGGCTGGTCTTCACCACCCGGGTCACGGTGGGCTTGTTGTCGGTTTTCCTCCTGGTGATGCTGGCGCAGCAGATCGCCCTCCCCTTCTTTCCCCTGGTCGTGCGCCGCCTGCACCCGGACCCGGTTGGCCTGGCCAGCACCATCGGCATTGTCCTCGGCGTTGCCACCCTGGCCGGCACCTTGCTCTCCCCCATCGCCGGCCTGCTCGGCGATCGGTTCGGGCTGCGGCGGGCGCTGTTGGCCAGCGTGCTGCTGGCCTCGATCAGCCTGGTGCTGGTCCAGCGCGCGAGCGCCCTGCCCCTGCTGGCGCTGGCAGCGCTGCTCTTCAGCGCGTCCGCGACCGCCGCCGCCTCGATGATCTTTGCCCTGCTCGCCATCCGGGTGCCGGAAGATCGCCGGTCGACGACGCTCAACCTGGTCTATCTGCCGCTCTACCTGGCCGGCATTGTCGGGGGTAGCCTGGGATCCATCCTGGTCCAGGGCGGCCTGGACCGCCCGTTACTGGCGGGCGCGCTCCTGATGCTGGGCGCGGTGGGGCTGGCCCTCCGACTCGAGGCGTGAGACCGTCTCGGGCAAGGTTTCGAGATCCGGCAGGACCGCGGCCGCGATCGACGGGTCGTCTCGCTCACCCAGGCGGTTGATCCAGATCGCCGGGATGCCCAGCTCGTGCGCTGGGACGATATCGTGGAACCAGCTCTGCGCGACGTGCAGGTGCACCTGCGGCTGATACGAATGCGCAAACGTGAGGAAGTGGCCATGCGCCGGCTTGTACGAGCCGACGTCCAGCGCGGTGACCACCGCATCGATCCGAACCGGCAGCCGCTGCCGGGTGCGCGCGAACAGGTCGGGGTCGATGTTGGAGAGGACGGCCAGCTTCCAGCCGGACTCGCGCAGCCGGCTCAAGGCCGGGCCCACGTCGGCAAAGACCGGCCAGCGCGGCAGGCCGTCGGGCAGGACCAGGTCGGCCCCCGGACCCAGCGTGATCGCGGCCTCGGCCGCCGCCCGGCGAAGGGCCTCGGCCAGCACTTCCCGGTAGGGCCGGAAGCCCTCGGCCTGGACCGCCGCCTCCTGCTGGTAATAGAACGGAAGCAAACGGGCCGAGTGCCCCGGCGCGACCGCCTCGATGCCCTGAGCAATCCCGGTTCGCCAGTCGACCAGGGTGCCGTAACAATCGAAGGTTAGCCAGCGAACCATGATTTCTTATCCTTCTCTCATGTTCGGGTGCTTGAATGATGGCAGATGTCCGATCAGCCCCTAGTGCTGGTGGTCGATGATGACCAGCGTATCGCGAGCGCCATCCGGCGTGCCTTGATCTACGAGGGCTACCAGGTGGAAGTCGCCCGCGATGGTCCGGTGGCGCTGACGCATGTGCGCGAGCGTGCACCCGACCTGATGATCCTCGACGTCATGCTCCCCGGCCTGGATGGGATGGAAGTGGCCCGCCGGCTGCAGGCGGGCGGCGGCGAGTTCCCCATCCTGATGTTGACTGCCAAGGACGGCACCTCCGACCGCGTCCGCGGCCTCGACGCCGGCGCCGACGACTACCTGGTCAAGCCGTTCGCCTACGAAGAACTACTGGCCCGAGTTCGGGCGCTATTGCGCCGCCGCGCCCCGCGCCGCCAGCGCACCATCCGCTATGCCGACATCTCCATGGACCTGGGCGCGCACGAGGTCAAGCGGGACGGTCGCGTCATCGCCCTGACGGCCAAGGAGTTCGACCTACTGGAGCTATTCGTGCGCAATCCCCGGCAGGTGCTCACCCGCGAGCGGATCATGGATGCCGTCTGGGGCTTCGACTTCGG
>DASPZT010000365.1:0-2352 GCA_035636135.1 Candidatus Limnocylindria bacterium
CACGCTGACCGCCAGGGCCAGGAACCCCGCCACCGCGCGCAGCGTCGACCGCCGGTCGTCGGCGGCGATCGATTCGCGCGACGTCCAGCGCATATGGAAGCTGAAAACCACCAGGCCGGTCAGCATGGTCGCCAGAGCCGAGGCCAGGCTGCCGCCCAGCGCCACCGTCTGTCCGGGCTGCACCAGCAGCACCCAGATTTCCTGCAACAGGTTGCGGGCCCCTATCAGGAGAAACGCGAGGCCGAAGAGCAAGAGCCCGTACGCATACCAGCGCCGCAGACTCGCCGAGGCGCCGGTCTCCCCCACTGCCGCCCGGTCGGCGGCCGCGATCCGGAAGTGATACAGCCAGAACGCCAGAAATAGCACCGAGATCCAGGCCGAGCGCAACAGCGCGGCGCCATCGAGCGACTGGCCGCCGAGGGCGCCAATCATGTCACCCAGGAAGCCGCGCGCGAAGAAGGCGGCCGTGACCAGCAGGGCGCCCATGGCCAGGTACAGGTAGAGGCGCCGGATGGCCGACGCTCGCTCGTCCGGGTGCCGGCCGGCCAGACGCTGGGCGATCCCCCAGTGAATGGCCCAGACCGGCAGACCAACCAGCGTGACCGCGCCATACCCGGCATAGGCGTCCCGGTAGGTGGAAGCAATGGCGCCCGGGCGGAGCAGCAGGTCGAGCGTGGTCGCCCCCAGGTTGGCCAGCCCAACCACCAGCATGCCCAGGCTGGCCGCGCCGACGATGTACAGGTAGAGCCGGCGCTGGATCATGTCACCCGGTCACCAAAATTGCCATGGTGAGGGATCCGAGGTGATCCGCCAAGACGCATCCTGGCGGCGGAGGTTGACCGTGGCCGTCTGGCTATAAGAGGTTCCGAGCAGGTCGCCCGAGACGTCGGTGATTTCGAGCTGGACGGTGGCGGTGTCGCCCGTCTGGCTCACGCTGGTGATCCGGATGCGCCTGCTGCTCTGCCGATGGCTGTACTGGACTTCTTGCCGAAACTGCACTTTGTTGTAGGGGCGGCCCTCGGCCTCCGGGGCCAGTAGATTCCAGGCCTGGTCCACCTGCTGGGCTTGGATGGCCTGGACATAGGCGGTAACGACGCCACTCGGTGTGGTGAGATCTGGCGACCGCTGGCCCGGCCGGTTGATGAGGAGGCTGGCCAGCGCGGTCACGGCCAGGAGCGCCACCGCCGCCACCACCAGCCAGGTGAATCGATCGATCTGGGCCAGCCCGCTGCGCTTCAGGATGTCGCAGGCAGTCTAGCAGTCAATTTGGTCTTGGGCGCCCAGGCATCCGAGCCTGGTCGCGACACTGACGCCACGCGGCGTTCACGGTCGTCGAGAATTCGTTTCGCTGCTCGCCCCAGGGGCACGATAGCGGCTCATACGATTGCGATGCGGCATCGCACGTCCGTATTCCAAGTCGCGGGGCTGAGACGCCTGTCGCAACTTGCCAGAACTCGGTGGACGGGGCGGTGAGAGCCGTTCCACTCTCGGGAGGAATTGTAATGCTGGCCGTTATGGAGCGGCGGCGGCAGAGAGAACACAGCTTCGGTCAAACGATGACCGAGTTCGCGTTAGTTGTACCTGTCCTCTTCATCCTGGTTCTGGGTGTGCTCGACGGCGGCCTGCTGATGTTCAGCGTGGGCACGGCCCGCTATGCAGCCGTGGAGGGAGCCCGCCAGGCCGCCCAACTGGGCAATGCCGCCACGGCCGATACCCAGACGCTCCAGGTCATCCGCGACCGGGCCGGCACCGACCGCCTCTTCTCGGTGGACGAGATCGACATCTACAAACTCAACCAGGATGGCAACGGCAATCTCACGCCTGACCCGACCCTGTTCAACCGTTATGCCGCCGACGGAACGCCGCTGCTGTCCCCCGAGCCCTGGCAACCGGCCACGCGCAATGTCGGCAATGGGACCAGCGACTCCCTCGGCATCACCGTGAAATTCACCTATGGGTGGAAGTCTGGCCTCTTCAAGGCACTGGGCCCGGTCCAGTCCACCGCGACGTATTACATCCGGCTCGAGCCGCAGAGCTACTAACATGGCCCGGTCCTCACGACTCCTGCAGGGCAACGGTCACCGGCACCGCGGCGGGCAGTCGCTCGCCGAGCTGGCGGTCGCGATCCCGGTCATCTTCTTCCTCCTGATGGGCGGCTTCGACGCCAGCATGATGATCTCGGACAAGGTGACGTCCGGCTCGGCCGTGCGCCAGGGCGCCCGGCTGGCGGCCGAGCTGGGTGGCTCGCAGACGAACCCGAACGGCACCACCGCGTCAATCGACCAGCAGATCGTACGCAACGTGCTGGCTGTCGCCCGGGGGATGACGGCGGCGACCATCACCGAGATCGAC
>DASPZT010000366.1:0-2144 GCA_035636135.1 Candidatus Limnocylindria bacterium
ACGGCTTCCTTGATCGCCTGGCTCATCGTGCTACCTCCTGGAACGCTCCCTGCAGAACCTGCCAGCCTTCCTCCAGCTCCGCCTCTGATAGGGTCAGCGGCGGCACCAACCGAATCACGTTGTCGTGGATCCCACAGCTGAGGATCACCAGTCCCGAGTCGAGGCAAATCTTTCGAATGCGGGCATTGAGGTCCTTGTCGGGGGCTCGATCGCCCTTCACCAGTTCGACCCCGATCATCAGGCCCAGGCCACGCACGTCACCGAGCGCCGGCACCGTCCTCTGGAGGCCGCGCAGCCTGCGCATGAGCTCGTCCCCGCGAGCCCGCGCGTTGGCGAGCACGCCCTCCCGTTCAAACACCTCTAGGGTAGCGATCCCCGCGGCGCAGGAGACCGGGTTGCCCCCGAACGTCGAGCCATGGGCGGCCGGCTCCCACTGGTCCATCAGGTCGGCGCGGGCGACCACGGCCGCCAGCGGAAACCCGGAGGCGATGCTCTTGGCCAGGGTCATGATGTCGGGCACCACGCCAAAGTGCTCCGACGCGAACATCTTGCCGGTGCGACCGTAGCCCGACTGGACCTCATCGAAGACCAGCAGGATACCGTGCTCATCGCACAGCGCCCGCAGCCGGCGCAGGAAGTCGGCGGGGGGAACGACGTACCCGCCCTCGCCCAGTACCGGTTCCACGATGAACGCCGCAATGTTCGCCGGCGGGACGCGGGTATCCAGCATCTCGTCGATGAAACCCATCACGTAGTCCGTGGCAGCCTGGTCCGAAGGCCCGGTCGGGTTGCGGTAGGCGGAGGGATAGGGGACGTGGTAGACGGAGGGGAGCAGCGGCTCGTACCGCTCGCGGTAGTGACCTTTGGACGCGGTCAGCGACATGGCGCCGTAGGTCCGGCCGTGAAACGCGCCGTGGAAGGCAATGATCGCCGGCCGGCCGGTGACGTAGCGGGCCAGCTTCATGGCGCCCTCGACGGCTTCGGCACCACTGTTGCTGAAGAAGACCTTGTCCAGCCCTCCCGGCGTAACGCCGGCCAGCTTTTCGGCCAGGGTGATCATGGGCTCATGGTGGGCCACCACCGAGATATGGATCAGCTTGTCGACCTGTCGGTGGACTGCCTCCAGGACGTGGGGGTGACCGTGACCGAGGTTGGTGACCCCAATGCCACAGCTGAAATCGAGGTAGCGGCGGCCGTCCCGGGCAAACAGGTACGAACCCTGGGCGTGGTCGATGACCAGCGGCGTGTACCGGTAGAGGACGGGAGCCAGGTGGGCCCGCTCCCGGGCCAGCCACCAGGCGGAATTATCGCTCTGCGACTCGTCTCGAATTGCCTTCATGGAGCCTCCTTGTCCCTGCCAATGGATCGGGCGCGTGGCCGGATCCATGCGCGGGCGGAGGCTGGCCGTCGGCGGCGGCCCACCACAGACATTTGAAGTTAATCGCTCTCATGGCATCGCCGTTCCCGGGCGGCCCACCAATGGTAGTCGGTCGCCCAGGCGAAGAACAACGGGTGCCAGCCGGGAGTGGAGAAATGGCTGACGCACCGTGTCCACGTACAGCCGGATCCAGGGATGCTGGATCTCGATCAGCGGCAGGGTGAGCCGGCCGGTAGCGGCGGCCCGACGATCGGCCGCCAGCTGCTCCGGCCGCACCAGGGTGCTCAGGAAGGCGTCGTGCTCTACTACCGCGGCAAAGGTGTCAACCGCCGACAGCGTGACGGGGTTACCCAGCAACGGCCGAACGGCTCGCTCGCCACTGACCAGGGTGACCAGGGCCGCATACACGACGATGAACAGAATCCCTAGCTGCAGCCCCACCCCCAGCACAGAGTCCACCGGACCAAGCCGGGCGGCCCACATGCGGGCGGCCAGCCGGCCGGCCAGGATATTCAGGACGAACGCCACCCCCAGCGTCGCCAGGATCAGGATCAGGGCGGGAGGCAGGTTCACCCGCGGCTGCAGCAGGGCCAACAGCGGGGCGCGGAACGCGGCGATCACTACAAACGCCACGCCGAAGGAGATCTCCGCCACCAGCGGACGTACGAATCCCCAGCTCCAGCCCAGGGCTATGGCCACCACCCCGAGGACGACGAGCGCGACGTCGAGTCCGCTCAGGAGGGCGCCGGCACTCCCAGCGCGGCCC
>DASPZT010000367.1:0-10086 GCA_035636135.1 Candidatus Limnocylindria bacterium
TTCGCGGCGGTGCAGGAGCTCATCCGCCTGGGCCGGCGCGACCTCACCCTGATCGGGCCCATCTCCGACATGGCGTTCGACCAGCTGATCGGCGCCGGGTGCGTGCGTCAGGTGATCGCCGCCTGGGTCGGCAACGTGGCGGGGGGATCCGGATACGCGTTTCGGCGCGCGGTCGAAGATGGGATCCCCCATCCGATCACGGTCGAAGACCACAGCAACTTCACGGTGGGGTTGGCGCTCAAGGCGGCCGCCATGGGCGTCCCGTTTCTTCCCACCTACACCGTGCAGGGGAGCGACATCGCCAGAAACCATCCACGGATCCGCCCAATCAGCGACCCGTTTGGCGGCCCGGCCCTGCTGGCAGTGGGTGCCCTCCACCCGGATGTGGCGATCGTGCACGCGCAGCGGGCGGACCGGCATGGCAATGCCCACGTCTGGGGAAACCTCGGCCTCACGGTGGAAGCCGCGTATGCAGCCCGCACGACCATCGTCACCTGCGAAGAAATCGTGGCCGACGAGGTCATCCGCAGCGATCCAAACCGAACCATCATTCCGGGATTCCTGGTTGGCGCGGTGGTCGAAGTGCCGGGCGGCGCGCTGCCCTCCTCCGTCCAGGGATACTGGCGCCGCCATATCGAAGCGTTCCTCGAATATCACCAGCAGTCGAAGACGGTCGAGGGGTACGCGGCGTGGCGGCGGGATTGGGTGGACGGTCTGCGCGACCGCAGCGAATACCTGGCCCGGCTGGGCCCCTCGACTCAGGACGCCTTGCGCGTGCAGGACGCGCGATTGGCGGCGCCGGCGAACTTTGCGCCATGACGCCTCGGCAGCTGATGGTGGTGGCCGCCGCCCGCGAGATCCGCGACGGCGAGGTGGTCTTCGTCGGCATGCGCCTCCCGTTGCTCGGCTTCGCCCTGGCCAAGGCGACCCACGCACCGAAAGCGATCGGCCTGTTCGAGAACGGCGTGATTCGCGACCGGCCGCCGGACGGGTTCATCTACACCATGGGCGATCCCCCGAACATCGTGAACGCGGTCGCCTGTCTCGGCTTGCTGGATGTGATGAGCCTGCTGCAGCAGGGCCGGGTGGATGCCGGCTTCATCGGCGGTGCGGAGATCGATCCGCACGGCGATCTCAATACCACCCGCACCGCCGCCAGTGGAAAGATGGTTCGCCTGCCGGGCAGCGGGGGCGCGGCCGACATTGCCGTGCTGGCCGGCCGGACCATCCTGATCATGGAGCACGAGCCACGCCGGTTCCGCCCGACCCTCGACTACGTGACCTCGCCCGGCCACTTCGCCGGCCGCCGGCGGGGTGGCCCCGCCACCCTGATCACGACCTTTGGGGTCTTCGATGTCACGCCCGACGGACTCCGCGTGCGCACCCGGCATCCTGGGGTCAGCGTGGACGCGATCCGGGCCGCCACCGGGTTTCCGATCACCGTCCCGAGCACTGTGCCCGAGACCGCCCCGCCAACCGAGGCAGAACTCGGCCACATCCGGCGAGCCGACCCCAACGGGTTCTGGACGGGCGAGAGCTAACCCCGCCGCTGCGCGAGGTCCACGAAAAAGCGGAGCGCGTCGGGGTTGGCCACCGCCCCCTGGCTGACGGCTTGGTCGATGGCCGTCCCGGTCAGGATCCGCTTGACCGGCACCTCCAGCTTCTTGCCGTTGAGGGTCGCCGGAATCTGGGGGACGGCCCACATCTCGTCGGGCACATGCCGGGGCGAGAGCTCGGTCCGCAGCGCGTGGTTGATCCGTCGTTTGAGCCCGTCGTCCAGCACGGCCCCGTCCTTCAGCACCACGAAGAGCAGCAGCGCGTCCTCGGAGCCAAGCCCGCCCAGGTCGACCACCAGGCTGTCGAGCACCTCGGGGACCTCGGCCACCACCCGGTAGAACTCGCTGGTCCCCATCCGCACCCCGCCCCGTTTGAGGGTGGAGTCGGACCGTCCATAAATGATGTAGGTCCCTCGGTCGGTGATCTTGATCCAGTCGCCGTGCCGCCAGACGCCGGGAAATTTCTCGAAGTAGCTCTCCCGGTATCGCGTCCCGTCGGGATCGTTCCAGAGGAACAGCGGCATGGAGGGCATCGGCTCGGTGAGCACCAGCTCCCCCACCTCGCCTACCACGGGCTGGCCATTTTCGTCGAAGGCCTCCACGTTTGCTCCCAGGTAGGCGCACTGGATCTCGCCGCTGTGGACCGGGAGCAGCGGGCACGACCCGACGAAGGCCGTGCACACGTCCGTGCCGCCGCTCACCGAGCCCAGCCAGATGTCGGGCTTCACCTCCTCATAGACCCAGCGAAAGCCCTCGGGCGAGAGCGGGCCGCCAGTCGAGCCCAGGGCGCGCACCCCCGACAGATCGACCTCGCGGGCGGGATGCAGATCCGCCTTGATGCACGACTGGATGTAGGAGGCGCTGGTGCCGAAGTAGGTGACGCCCGTGGCCTCGGCCAGCCGCCAGAGAGCGTAGGGATCCGGGTAGGCAGGGCTGCCGTCGTACATCACGACCGTCGATCCCAGCAGCAGATTTCCAATGATCAGGTTCCACATCATCCAGCCGGTGGTGGTGAACCAGAACAGCCGGTCGTCCGGCTTCATATCCATCTGCAGCCCGAGCGACTTCAGGTGCTCGAGCACGATGCCGCCATGGCCCTGCACGATCGCCTTCGGCAGGCCGGTGGTGCCCGACGAGTAGAGGATCCAGAGCGGATGGTCGAAGGGGACCGGCTCGAATCGGAGCTCGGCGGGTTCCGCCAGCAGGTCCCGCCAGGGCCGCACTCGCGCCAGTGGTTGAGTGTCGGGCTGCTCGGAGAGGTACGGCACGATCACCGTCGCTTCCAGTGAGGGCAGCTCGGCCTGGATCTGGCGAATTTCGTCGATCCGGTCGAAGGCTTTCCCACCGTAGCGGTACCCGTCCACGGTAAACAGGACCCGGGGCTCGATCTGCTGCAAGCGATCGACCACCGCCCGGATGCCGAAATCGGGCGAGCAGGACGACCAGACTGCGCCCTGGCTGGCCGTGGCCAGGAAGGCCACCAGGGTTTCCGGGATGTTCGGCATGTAGGCCGCCACCCGGTCGCCGCGCTGTACGCCAAGCGAACGCAGCCGAGCGGCCACCGCCCCCACCTGCTCGGCGAGCTCGGCATAGGTCAGGTCGCGAGCCGCCCCCGATTCGGACCGAAAGACCACGGCCAGGTGGTGATCGCGCCGCCGGAGTGCGTGCTCCGCGTAGTTCAGCTCTGCCCCAACGAACCAGCGCGTCCCCGGCATCCGGCGCTCAGCGAGGACCTGTCCGACTGGAGCACGGCGCCGGACATCGAAGAACTCCCAGATAGAGGACCAGAAGCCCTCCAGGTCGCTCACCGACCAATGCCAGAGCTCGGTATAGCGCTCGAAGTCCAGACCCCGGTGCTGTCGAAGCCAGTCCATGTAGCGCGTGATCGTGGCACCGTGGGTCACGGATTCCGAAGGCGTCCACAGGAGTTCTCCCCCTGCCGCGGGCTGGCGTGGCGACGGGGCCGGGCTGCTCACCCTGCGAACGCTAGCAAACCGTCAGGCCGCGGCAATGTCCAGGGCTCGCCAGCCGGCCTCGAAGCCATGGCACGGCGTGTGACAGGCTGGGCATTGGTCACCCAGCTCACCCGAGACCGACCCTCCGCATGAATGGCACTGGATCGGGTTGTGGGCCCGAACCAGGGTCCAGCGCTCGGAGAATCCCTTGCCGCTCATGTCGACCCTCATGCCCTGGCATGCTGGCGCTGATGCCGCCTCCCAGAACAGCATGCTGTACCCAGCTGGAGCCAGGGCTCCAGGTTGTTCGCCAAGGCGGCGAAAGAGCGAGGCGGCCAGGTATGGCTTCCCGAGGTCCAGCTTGGCGCTGGATCGGGCGCGCAGAATGGCGAGCGCGGGCGCGGAACACGTGCGCAGGTATGGCCAGGGCCGCCGCCAGCCCCCCAGCTTGAGGGTGAGTCCGGCAGCGCCTGGTTCGGCATCCACGGATGCAGCAACCCGGGGGTCCCCTTCCTGGTCGGTGATCTCAGGCTGGCGGGCCTCCAGTTCGTCGGCAAAGCGCCGCTGGGTGGCGGCTCCGCTCTTGAGTCCCAGCGCCATGACGGCCAGGCCGACCAGGGAAATCCCAACCACGAGGACCCCGAGCAGGATCTGGGTCCTCTGGTCGATGGGGGAACCGGAGCCGGAGGTCCCGACCACCAACCATATCCACTCGGCTGAGGAGGCCGGCATCATCATCAGGACAACGGGCAGACCTGTACAAGCCTTTAGCGAAAGGCTTCGCGCATGGCAGGGTGCGACGCCGCATGACCCAGCGGGGCCAAATGCCAGGCATCCTCGATGGTACGCAGCAGGTTGTCGTGGCTCTCAAGAACCGACCACTGGAACCCGGTTCGGCCGGAGGGTGAGATGACCAGGGTCGCCACGTGCCCGCCCCAGGAGTCCGCATAGCCGGCGCTGCTCGACCCCTCGTCCCAGGTAATGAATAGCACGCCGCCGTCGCGCCAGGCCGCCGACGCCAGGATCTGGGGGACGACGGCCGCCAGCCAGGAGTCGCCCACGCTGGTGGCGCAGTCATGCATGTCGTTGCACAGGTTGGGCGTGATCCAGGCGTAATTGGGCAGCGTGCCGCTGGAGAGATCGCTGGCGAACGCGGTGAAGGGCACCACGTGCGCGGCGCAGCGCACCGGGTCGTTCCGGATATCGGTGAAGTAGACGAACGGATTGTGCTTCTGCGCATACCCGCCAGACCAGCCGCCCAGGTAGCAAGCGGAGGGCATGCCCTCCATGTACGCCCGCCAACTCCGGCCGCTGGCCTCGACTTGGTCGGCGATATTGGGGGCGTTCACGAAACAGGTCGTGCAGTCGCTTTGGATCCCGAAGGTGTCGCCGGCGGCCAGGGCCAGGTAATTCGGCAGGCTGGGGTGCGAGACGCCGTAGTAGCTGGAGGCCAGCGCGTAGCTCCGCGCCAGGGAGTTGATATAGGGGGCCGCCGGGTTGCCGATGACCGTCCCGTACTCCCGGTTCTCCATCACGATCAGGAACACATGGCTGAAGTTGGGCAGCCCGGTGGGGGAAGGCGGGCTGGAACGCACCGGCGGGCGGCGGAGGACGTTCCAGTCGACCGGCCCGGTCGGCTCCGGAGGTATGCCCCCCAGGCCCGCCCGCGCCGGGTCTGGCGGACGGTGGGCGGCCACCACGAAGGCCACGGGAGCGGCCAGCAGGAGGCCGGCGCCCAGCGCAATCAGGGCATTCTTGCGGGACATCTTGCGCAAAATTGATCTCCACCCGTACTAACGACATCCACCGCCGTCACCCGCTGGGGTGGACGTAGCGTGACACAACATGCCAGGAACTATTTGGGGTTGGAATGCGTTAAAGAAGGTAGGAAGCGCTGCCATGAAATCCCTCCCGCCCGAGACCGCCTTCGCCGCCTGGGAATACCTGGAGTCCCTGGACCCAGGCGGGTTGACGCGCCTCCATGTGGAAGTCCGCAGCCTGTGGCCGGCCACGGCCGCGCTCAGGGGACTGGACTTCGACCGCGCCCTCTTGGCCTTCATCGCCGAGCGCTGTCTGACCAACAAGGCTGCTTAACCCTTCGGCAGACGCAAGGGCTCCGCGGCCGGCCCGTTACTCGCAGCGAGATCGGGTCGCCGTATGCCGAACAATCAAGCGCTGGCGCTAATTCGTCAGCACAAGTTCGAGGATGCCCTGCCGCTGCTGGCCGCCGATCTGAAGGCGCATCCCCAGGACCCGTACACCGCCTACTACCTTGCCTACGCCTTCGTGGGCGCCAAAGACCATGCGCCCGCCCTCGCCCTGCTGACCTCGCTGCTTGATGCCCATCCCGACCTGACCGATGCCAGGGTACTGCTCGGGCTGGCGCGGATCCGCGCCTCCGACTTTCCGGGCGCCACCAATGCCTATCAGGCGGTCCTGACCAAAGACCCGCAGCACCCGGCCGCGCTGCTCGGGTTGGGGATGATCCACTACTGGAGCCACGAGTATCCCCTGGCCGAGGATTACCTGGATCGCGCCTTGCGCCGCAATCCCGAGGCGCGGGATGCGCTGGTCTTCAAGGCCGACATCCGCTTTTCCGAGGGCGAGATCTCCGAGGCCATGAATTTGCTCAAGGAAGCGCAACGGGTCCGCCGGCCGGCCCTGCCGGAAGTCGACGACATGGAGCTCAACGACCGCCTGGCCCGCTGCCAGGCCCAATTGGAGCCACTTCGCCGGGCGCGAGGCGGCCTGCCGCCCCTCCCTGGTTGGGTGATGGGGGTGATGGCAGCCAGCTTCACGGTGACGCTGCTGTCCCTGATCGCCATCCCGGGCGAGTGGCAGGGTCTGAGCGCGTACCATGACGGCCGCGCCCGGCTGACGGCGGGCGATAATGCCGGATGCGCGGTCAGCATGTCGGTCGCCGTCAGCAACGTGTCCGACTCGCCCAAGGCCTGGGCCTACGCCGCCTACTGTCACTTGTTAGACAAAGACATCCGGGCGGGTTTGGCCGAATGGGAAACGGCCCAGGCCCTGGAGCCGAGCATCCAGCTCGATAGCCAGGCTGACCAGCTGGCGCTGTTGGCCAAAGTCAGGGCCGCCCACCTTCAGCCCAAGGTTGGTGCCCGCTGATGGGCGAACCGGCCCCGCTGCAGCCCGACCTGCCCTTCGATCTAGAACCGCCCGCTCTGGCCCCTCGCTCGCCCAAGCCGGCCGAGACGGCCGCGACGCCCGTCCCCACCGAGCCGCCAGCCCAGCCGGCGTGGCGGCCCACTGTGGTCGAGCCCCCCGGACCCCCACTCACTCAGCGGATCCTGGGCCGCGTTCGCGGCCTGCCCTGGGCGCGGTGGCGTGCCCTGGCCGGGCGGGCTTTGGGCGGCGGCCGGGGCATCGGCGCCGTGGCGGCCCGCGCCCTGGGCGCGGGAGGGTCGGTCGCCGGAACCCTGATCGTCCGGAGCGCTCCCTACGCCATTGCCCTGGCCCGCAACATCGCTCGCGCCGGCCTGGTGAAGGCGGCGCTGCGCATGGCGGCGCTGGCCATCCACGTTGCCGGCTTCCCGGCGGTCGTGACCCGAACCGCCATCCAGCTCACGGTCGTCCATCGGGCCGGGCTGGAGGTGGAGAGCGTGACCTACTTCGAGACTCGCGACCCCGCCGGCTATGTGGTCTACCAGGCGCCCGCCGAGCTGCGCACCGGCCTGGCGGCGGCCTTCGTGCCGACGCTGGTCCTGGCGGTCCTGGCCATCCTCTGCCTGGCGCCGGCGCTGACTCCCCGGTTCATCCTGCACCTGCATCCCAACGCGCTGACCTGGCTCGAGATCTGGCTCGGACTGGGCTTTGCCGCCCACGCCCTGCCGACCAACGACGAGGCGGCGCCGCTGGCGGAGCAGGCTCGAGCCGGACTGGGCAAGGCCGATCCGCTGGCCCTGCTCACCGTGATGCCGTCCTACCTGCTGGCGTGGCTGACGCGGTTCGGGGCGGTACCCCCGGCGGCGCTCGGCATTGCGGGGGCACTCTGGGCGTCCCGGGCCATTTTTCACTAGTGTCTTTAATGCGCTACCCTGTCCGGCGTGAACCGCGGGCCCTGGGTGGCCGTCGCCGCCCTTCCCGTCCTGCTGGCGGGCTGTAGCCTGACCGGCGATGAGACCCCGGCTTCGACGCTGCACGCCCCGGCTTCGGCGCCGGCAGGCCTGTGCCCGAGCGGGCAGGCCTACGCGCATGCCACCCTCGGCTACCACGCCTGCTTTCCCAATGGCTGGCGGCAGCGCGATTACACAGCCGAGCCTGGCGCGAACGGCGCCCTGAGTGTGGTCGCGTTCGGCCCCGAGGCGACGGTCCCGACCCACGTCCCGGCGGCGACCGAGTTCGCGGTCCCCATCGAAGTCCGGGTGGTCGGCGGCGCCAAAGCCGGATTTGAATCCAGCCTCACCGCCGGCAACCAGGTCGACCACGTCACCGTCGCGGGGGTGACAGCCGATCGGATCCGGGTCACCCAGGATGGCCCCGCCCAGGGCGCGGTGATCGTGGTCTTCGAGTACCAGGGCGACACGTTTGAGCTGGAAAAGGGACCCGGCAGCAGCTACCAGCCCGAATTCGAGACCTTCCTGGCCAGCTTCGGGTTTTAAGCCCGGATTCGGGCTTAGCTGACCTCTACCGGCGGACGGGACGGCGCGGCGGCTTGCTCGCGCAGCTTGTAGCGCTGGATCTTGCCGGTGGCGGTCTTGGGCACCTGGGCGACGAACTCGACCCAGCGCGGGTATTTGTGGGGGGCGATGCGGGCCTTCACGAATTCCTGCAGCTCGGTGGCCAGGGCGTCGGAGCCAAGGCCAGCCTGGCGCAACACCACGAACGCCTTGGGCTTGATCAGCCCCTCATCATCGGCCAGGCCGATCACGGCGCACTCCATCACTGCCTGGTGGGCCATCAGGGCCGCCTCCACCTCGACCGGGGAAACCCACTGGCCGGAGACCTTGAGCATGTCGTCGGTCCGGCCGGCGTACCAGAAGAAGCCATCGGTGTCACGGACGTACTTATCGCCGGTACGGATCCATTCGCCCTGGATGGTCTGCTTGGTCTTCTCGTGCTGGTTCCAGTAGTAGGCACAGATGGAATCGCCCTTGACCAGCAGGTTACCGATCTCGCCGTCGGCCACCCGCCGATCGATGTCGTCCACGACTCGGGCTTCGTACCCGGGGACGAGGATCCCGCTGCTGCCCGGCCGGACCTGCCCCGGGCGGTTGGAGATGAAGATGTGCAGCACTTCGGTGGAACCGATGCCGTCCAGGATCTCGACGCCATACCGCTCCTGCCAGCGCTGGTAGAGCGCGGACGGCAGCCCTTCCCCGGCGGAGACGCAGGTCCGCACGGACTGGAAGGTCTGGCGCTCATCCTCGGTGCTGAGGATGGCCGCGTAATTGGTGGGCACCGAGAAGAACAGCGTGGGGCGGTGGCGGGTCACGTTGTCGAGCACCCGGCGGGGCTCGGGCCGTCCCGGGTCGAGCACCGTCGACCCACCCACCCAGAAGGGGAAGTAGAGGGCGTTCCCCAGGCCGTAGGCGAAGAACAGTTTGGCGACCGAGTAGGTCCGGTCGGCCCCCGTGAGGGCCAGCACCTGCCGCGCATAGGCCTCGCAGCAGACGAGCATGTCGTGCTGCAGATGGACGGCCGCTTTGGGCATGCCCGTGGTACCTGAGGTGTACAGCCAGAACGCCACATCATCGGGTGATCGCGGCTCGGCGCCAAGGGCTCCGGGCGCGGCGGCCAGCAGGGTCTTGTAATCATGCCGCCGGATGAGGCTCGGTCCGGGGGCCTCCCCATCGACGACGACCAGGTGGCGGAGATATCGAGCCTCCGCCAGGGCGGGCTCCAGTTCCGGCAGCAATGCGCCGCTCACCAGGGCAACCGGCGCCCTTGAGTCGTTGAGCATGTATCGGTAGTCCGCGGCTCGCAGGCTGGTATTGACCGGGACCGGGACCAGGCCGGCCTTGATGGCTCCGAAGAAGGTGGCGGCGAACTCCGGGCCGTCCAGCAGCAGCATCAGCACGCGCTGCTCCACCTGCAGGCCGAGACCGAGCAGGAGGTTGCCGGTCCGGTTGACCATCTCCTGGACCTGGCGATAGGTGAACTGCTTGTCCTGGCAGAGGATGGCCACCGCTTCGCCCCGTCCTTCCTCGACGTTGCGGTCCACAAAGACGGCCGCCGCGTTCATCGGGTTGGGGAAGGTCGGTTCGCCCACGTCTGTCACGCAGGATAGACCGAAGTCTCGGTTGCCTTCACGGCCGCCCACACTTCCCGTCCGTCGGCCAGCCCAAGGTCGGCCAGGGCGGCCGGCGTCACCTCAGCCACGATGGTGACCGCTCCCACCAGGCGGACGCGCACCCGGTCCCCATGGAGGTCGATGTCGCTGGCCCGCAGCGGCCAGACGTTTCGCGGCGTCCCATCGGGTCGCTGGCGGAACACCGCCACCGCGCGCGGATGGACGACGGCGAAGACCTCGCCCTGGGCCTGGTCGGCGACCGTGAGCGCACCGCCGGTCTCGAGCTCGACCTGGGTGCCCTGCGCGCGACCGCGGAACAGGT
>DASPZT010000368.1:0-4381 GCA_035636135.1 Candidatus Limnocylindria bacterium
CTCCCCCCTTACGGGGAGCCATTGTGGTCAGGGTCGCGGGATTTCCCGCGTGGGCAGGCTCGAGGAGGGGGTCTCGTTGAGCTTTCCACGGGAAACTGAATGGCGGAAGAATCGCGAATGACTCGTCAGTAGAATCGTCGAGGTGTCGAGCGGGCTGGCTGCGAGCGAGCGGCGGCGCATCGCCTCTGCCGCCACGCTCATCCTGGTCGCCTACGGCCTCAGCCGGGTGATGGGCTACGTGCGCGAAGTGGTCATCGCCCATACCTTTGGCACCAGTCACGTCCTGGACGACTACCGGGTGGCGTTCGGGGTGCCCGACCTGCTGTTCAACCTGCTGCTGGCGGGCGCCATCAGCTCGGCCTTCATCCCGGTCCTTTCCGAGAACCTGGCCACCGGTCAGGCCGAGCGGGCCCGAGAGATTGCGGGGCGGGTCCTGACGACGGCGGTCCTGATTCTCACCGTGGGCGCGGCGATCCTTTTTGTGGTAGCGCCCTCCTACGTCTCCCTGATCGCCTTTGGCTACAGCGCCCAGGATCACGCCCAGATCACCACCCTCACCCGCATCCTGCTGCTGCAGCCCATCTTCCTGGGGGCCGGGGGGTTGGTGATCGGCATCCTGACCGCCTACCAGCGCTTCTTCGCCCAGGCGCTGGCGCCCCTCTTCTACAACGGCGCCATCATCGTGGCGGCCGCGCTCTTCGCGCCGCACTTCGGCGTGGCCGCCCTGGCCTGGGGGGTGGTGGCCGGCGCCATCTTGCATGTGGGCGTCCAGCTCCCGTCCCTCTGGAAGACGGGATGGCGGCCGCAGCCGTCGCTCGGCTGGCGTGATCCGGGCGTGCGCAAGGTGGGCCGCCTGATGTTCCCTATTGCCCTGGGGCTGGCGGCGGCGCAGGTGAACGTGTTTGTCGACACGGTGCTGGGTACGCAGCTGCCCCACGGTCGGGTCGCCGCCCTCCGCTACGCGGACACCATCGCCCAGGTCCCCCTGGGCACCTTCTCCCAGGCGCTGGCCTTCGTGCTCTTCCCATTCCTGGCTCGGGATGCCGCTATCGGCGCGCTGGACAGCATCCGCCGCCGCGCCTCGCTCGCCCTCCGGCTGAACATCTTCACCCTGGTGCCGGCCTCGGTGGGGCTGGCGGTCCTGAGCCTGCCCATCGTGACGCTCCTCTTCCAGCACGGTGCCTTCGACCAGGAGTCGTCGCGCCAGACTGCCCTGGCGTTGCTCTTCTTCAGCTTTGGCCTGACCGGGCAGGCGGCCACCGCCCTGCTGGTGCGGGTCTTCTACGCGCTGCAGGACGTGATGTCGCCGCTGCGGATCGCGGCCGTGGTGGTGGCGGTCAACCTGGCGGTCAACGTCATCCTGGTCCGCACGCCGCTGCAGCAGGGCGGGCTGGCGCTGGGGACCTCCATCGCGGCCAGTGTCAACGCCGTGCTGCTGGGACGGGTGCTGCGCCGGCGCCTGCACGGGCTGGACGGCCAGGCGATCGTGGCCACCACCGAGCGGGCCCTGCTGGGCGCGGGCCTGATGGCGGTGGTCGCCTGGGCCATCGGCCAGCTGGCCGTCCCCGGCCCGCCCAGATTTGATACCGGCCACGTGGTCGCGGTCCTGGCGGCGATCGCGGCCGGCGCCGCGACCTATGCCGCGGTGCAGGCCTTCTTGGGTAGCGAGGAGCTCCCCATCCTGTGGTCCGCTCTCCGGCGCCGCCGATCGCGTCTGCCAGACTCTGAGGCAGCCACGTGACCACCCTCATCCTGCCGGCCTACGCCAAGCTCAACCTCACCCTCGACGTATTGAGCCGGCATCCGGATGGCTACCACGAGATCGCCTCCGTGCTGCAGACGGTCTCGCTGCACGACTTGCTGATCGCCGAGCGTGCCGCCGGCGCCTCGTTCGAAGCGACCGGTCCGCCCATGGCCGGCGAGAACCTGGTGCTCAAGGCCATCCGTCTGCTCGAACAGCGAGTGGGCCGGCCATTGCCGCTTCGCATCCGGTTGCATAAGCGGGTGCCGGTGGCGGCCGGGATGGGGGGTGGAAGCGCGGATGCCGCGGCCGTGCTGCGGGCGGCCACCCGGCTCTACGAGCTGAGTCTGACGGTCGACGATCTGCAGGAGGTCGCCACCCAGGTCGGCCAGGACGTCCCCTTCCTGCTCTGCGGTGGAACGGCCCTGGCCACCGGCCTGGGTTCGACCATCGAGCCGATGCCGGCCCTGCCGCGCCGGTGGGCCTTCCTGGTCGTGGCGCCGCCGGTGGCAGTCTCCACCCAGGTGGTCTACGCGGCGGTCGACGGTCGCGCACCAAGCCACCAGCGGACGCCCGTGCTGGTCGCCGCCTTGCGAGGCGGCCGGCTCAATGCGCCGTCCGGCTTTGGCAACGACCTGGAGTCGGCGACCCGGTCGCTGTATCCGGAGCTCGACCGCGCCATCACCCCGGTTTCGGCCGCCATTCCCGGCGTCACCATGACGGGCAGCGGCGGGGCGTTCTTCGCCGCCTTCGGATCGGTGGCTGCGGCGCGGGCGGCCGCGGACAAGGCCCGCGCCATGGGGGCCCCGGTATGGGTGTGCCGGCCCGTCCCCGGCTGGAGCTGATGGCCGCCGACGGCCGCCTGGATCCGCGTGCTCTGGCGGCGCTGTGGGCCGGCAAGCTCACCGCGCGGGTGAGCCGCGGCCTTCGACTCGGTGGGGGGACCACGCTCCCCGGCGACGTGTCCCGCTTTATCGACCCGCACATCTTGCGCAAGCTGGCGGTGGGCTTCGAGCAGGGGACCATGGTCGTCACCGGGACCAACGGCAAGACCACCACGGCGGCCCTGTTGCGTCGCATCCTGGAGGTGGGGGGCCGCCAGGCGATCGCCAATCAAGCGGGCGCCAACCTCATCTTCGGGGTGACCGCCGCGGTGGTGGATCGAGCCCGCTGGAATGGGCGCGTGCCGGCGTCGGTCGGCCTGTTCGAGATCGACGAGGCCAGCCTACCGCTCCTGGTGGCGGACACGGCACCGGGCACCATTGTCGTCACCAACCTCTTTCGCGACCAGCTGGATCGCTACGGCGAGCTGGAGACGGCCGCCGGCCACATCCGGCGGGCGCTGCGCCAGGGGCCCGAGGGCGTCACCGCGGTGCTCAACGCCGATGACCCGATGGTGGCCTCCCTTGGCGACGACCTGCCCCGGGTGGTGTACGCGGGCATCGACGACCCGGCCCTGCTGCAGCCCGAGCTCCGTCACGGCGCCGACGCCCGCTTCTGTCCGCGCTGCGGCTCAGCGCTCGAGTTCTCGGGCGTCTACTTCGGCCACGTGGGTCATTACCGCTGCCCGCGGGGCGACTTCGCCCGGCCGCAGCCGACCGTTCGCGCCACCCGCGTCGCGTTCGAGGGCATCGATGCCATGCGCCTGACGGTCACGGATGGCCGCGCGACGGTGGAGGTCAAGGTGCCGCTGTCGGGCCTGTACAACGCGTACAACGTGGTGCTGGCAATGGCGGCCGCCACGGCGGTGGGAATTCCGCTGCCCAAGGCGGCGGCCGCGCTCACCAATTTCACGCCGGCCTTCGGCCGCATGGAGCGGGTGGTCATCGATGGCCGGCCGGCCGTGCTCATGCTGGCCAAGAATCCCACCGGCTTCAACGAGGTCCTGCGCACCGCGATCGCCTTCGGAGAGGGGCACGCCTTCTTGCTGGCCCTCAACGACCGGCTCGCCGATGGGCAGGATGTCTCCTGGATCTGGGACGTGGACTTCGAGCAGCTGCGAGATGTGGCCGACCACATCGTGGTCACCGGTGACCGAGCCGCCGACCTGCGGGTGCGGCTCAAGTACGCCGAGGTGCCGGCCGACCGGGTGGAGGTCATCGACAGCTGGCGTGAAGCGTTGCACGAGGCGGCCGCCCTCACGCCGCCGGATCAGACGCTCTTTGTGCTGCCCACCTACACCGCCATGCTGGAACTGCGGTCGGTGTTGACCAAGGAAGGGGTGCTGCAGCCCTATTGGGTTAAGGGGCCCGCTGGGAGGCGAGCCGAGACACGGTGACCAACGCTCGCCAGATCTCATCGCGGGAGACCTTGGACGCGCCGGCCACCCGGTCGGTGAAGGTGATCGGCACCTCGACCACCCGCAGTCCGGCGCGCTCGCAGCGAGTCAGGAGTTCGATCAACGCCGAGTAGCCTGACGATCGAAGCGGCTCGGAGAGCAGGAACTTGATCGTCCCCTCCGCGTAACAGCGAAAGCCGCCCGTGCAGTCGTGCGCGTGCAGCCGGAGCACGGTGCGCGCGAATGTATTCGCGGCTGAGCTGAGGAAGACGCGGCGAAGCGGCCAGCCCTCGATCTTTCCTCCTGGCACGTAGCGCGATCCGATGGCCAGGTCGGCGCCGCCGTCGACGGCGGCCAGCAGC
>DASPZT010000369.1:0-6567 GCA_035636135.1 Candidatus Limnocylindria bacterium
TCCGCAGGACGGCCATCTGGTCCTTGAGCAGGGCGCGAAACTCTTTGGGACTGATCGCCTTCGATTTGTCCTTACCGTCGTAGCCGCGCTTCGCGTTGAGCGCAGTCCGCAGGAAGTTGCTCATCGTGATGCCGGGAACCACGACCGGGTACTGCAGCGCCAGGAACAGGCCGAGCTTCGCCCGCTGCTCAGTGGGCAGCAGGAGGATGTTCTGACCCTTGAAGAGGACCTCGCCACCGGTCACCTTGTAGTTGGGATGGCCCATCAGGGTGTGCGACAGCGTGCTCTTGCCCGAGCCGTTGGGGCCCATGACGGCATGCACCTGGCCCTTGGTGATCCCGAGCGAGATGCCCTTCAGGATTTCGCGGCCTTCCACGCTGACGCGCAGGTTTTTGATCTCGAAGTCAGTCATCGTTCTCTCTGAAATCGTACCCGTGGCCTCCCTGTTCAAATCAGTCATCGTCATCCCCTCCCGATCCCCCGTTGAGAGCGACCCGCAGCGTGTTGACCGCCAGGGTGGCGCACTTCATACGGGCGGGACTGATGGGCACACCCAGCTCGTCCAGGACCGCCTGGGTCGGGAAGTGCTTGAGCTCATCGATGGGCTTGCCCACGATCATGTCGGTCAGCATGGAGGCCGAGGCCTGGCTGATGGCGCAGCCGCGACCACGGAAGGTCGCCCGGCTGAGCTTGCCATCGTCCAGCTTCAGGTAGAGGGTGATGACGTCCCCGCAGAGCGGGTTGTCGCCCTCCTGGGCGACATCGGCGTCGTCCAGCTCCCCGAAGTTATGCGGGTTCTTGTAGTGGTCCAGGATCTGTTCCCGGTACAGGTCGCTCGTCATGCAAACACCTTCTGGGCTCGAACGATGGCCTCCACCAGCTGGTCGACCTCGTCCTGCCGGTTGTAGAGATAGAAGCTGGCCCGGGTGGTCGCCGGCACGCCCAGGCGCTCCATCAGCGGCTGGGTGCAGTGGTGGCCGGCTCGGACGGCGATGCCCTCCTGATCGATCAGGGTGGCCAGGTCGTGCGGGTGGATGTCGGGCAAGCTGAACGACACGGCCCCGCCATGGATGTCCGGATCCTGGGGGCCATAGACCGTGATCTGCGGGACATCCTGGAGCTTCTCCAGCGCGTAATCGAGCAGGGTACGCTCGTGGGCCCGGATCCGGTCCATGCCGATGCCGCACAGGTAATCCACGGCGGCGCCCAGGCCGATCCCCTCGGCGACTGCGGGCGTCCCGGCCTCGAACTTCCAGGGGAGATCGTTCCAGGTGGCATGGTCGAGCGTGACCTTCTTGATCATGTCCCCGCCGCCCAGAAACGGCGGCATTGACTCGAGCAACGACCGGCGCGCCCACAGCACCCCGATGCCCGTGGGCCCGCACATCTTGTGCCCGGAGAACCCGTAGAAATCCAGGTCCAGGTCACGCACGTCCACCGGCATATGGGGGACGGCCTGGGCGCCATCGACCAGCACCAGCGCGCCGGCCTGGTGCGCCGCCCGAGCGATCTCCTTGACCGGGTTGATGGTGCCGAGCGTGTTGGACTGGTGGGTGAGCGCCACCAGCCGCGCCCCCGACACCTTTTTGGCCAGGTCATCGAGGACGAGACGGCCGCGGTCGTCGATGAGCAGGAAGTCCAGGTGGGCGCCGACCTCGGCGGCCAGCAGCTGCCAGGGCACCAGGTTGCTGTGGTGCTCCATCTGGGTCAGCAGGATCCGGTCGCCTTGGTGGACATTCGTCCGGCCCCAGCTGTAGCGGACCAGGTTGATGGCTTCCGTGACGTTGCGGGTGAAGATAATTTCCTTGGGACTGGAAGCGTTGATGAAGGTGGCCACCCGCTGCCGCGCCGACTCGTAGGCGGCGGTGGCTTCCTCGCTGATCTGGTACACGCCCCGGTGAGGGTTGGCGTTGTAACGACAGTAGTAGTCGGTCATGGTGTCGATCACGGCCCGCGGCTTCTGGGACGTGGCGGCGCTGTCCAGGTAGACCAGCGGCTTGCCGTTGATCACCCGGTCGAGGATGGGAAAGTCCTCGCGGATGGCGGTCACGTCCAAGCTGCGCGTCTCGATCATGCCGGCGCTCCCTCAGCCTTTTCCATCAGGTCGGCCACGGTGACCGACGATAGGGTGGCCGTGACCGTCGCCTGCAGCCGCTCCCAGAAGGAGTGGGCCGAGCAGGGGACGTCGGCGTGGGTGCATTCATCCGGACCGCCGCCCTCCGCCAGGCAGCTCACGGGCGCCAGCGAGCCCTCCAGGCTGCGGACGATGTCGGCCATGGTGATCTGCTCGGGCTGGCGGGCGAGCACATAGCCGCCCCGGGCACCCATGCGGCTGGAGACCAGCCCGGTGCGCCGCAGCTGCCCGGCGATCTGCTCCAGGTAGGCGGCCGGCAGCCCTTCCTCCTGGGCGAGTTCGGACAGGGGCACCGGCCCGTTGCCGTACTGGCGGCCCAGGCGAACCATGACCCGGATGCCGTATTCAGAGCGAGTGGAAAATCTCATAGATCTCCGACTGGACTAGTCGGACATCCATAGTATACGGCACCCCACGTCAGATTCAGCCGATATCAACCATCGAGCACCGATCCCCCTATGGCAGGAATTTGAACCCGGCCGTTGTCTGATGCAACTTGCCGCTACCTGCGGCCTACGCCATCCAGGCGGAGCCGGACAACCACGAATCCACGCCGCCGCTCGCGCTCCAGCGCCTCGGGGTCCGGCCGACCACCAGGGCCGGGGCGAACTCCTGTAAACAGCGAGATGGCGGGGTTGGCCGCCAGCATTCGCTGCAGCACCTCTGCCAGCGCGGTCGGTTCACTGATCAGTTCAGGAGTCACCGACCGCCAGGTTCCGCGCAGACGCACCTGTGGCCCGCCCCCGCTGCGGAGGTTCTTCCACCAGGCACCGCCTCCCGGGACGAGCAGCGAGCTCCCGTCGGAGACGTAGCTCACCGGCGTCAGGTAGGATCGGCCGGTTTTCCGCCCGGTGAAGGCGAGGAGGGCCAGGCGGCCGCTCATCATGGCATGCAGGCGCGAGGACAGGATGAACCTGGTCGCAGGATTGAAATAGCGCACGGCTCGCTGCAGGACTCGGCTCACGACCAGGCTCACGGTCAATCCGAAACGGCGTTTCATCTCTTGGCTCACTCCCCTTGATGGTCGTTCGATGAGCTCAGTGTTCCGGCCACCTGTGAGCTCCTTGTGAACAAGGCAAGAAGGGCGTGCGGAGGTTGGGCCATCCGCATCAGCTTTAATTGATCGATGGCCGCCCCCGACCAGGCCCTGTTTCGTTCCGTCATGGGCCACTTCCCCAGCGGGGTAACCGTCCTCACGACCATCGTCGGGGAGCAGTTGCACGGAATGACCGTGAGCGCCTTCTGCTCGGTGTCCCTGGAGCCGCTGCTGGTCCTCGCCACCATCGAGAAGACCACCCGCATGCACGCCCTGCTGCTGGAGAGCCACCTGTACGGTGTCAGCATCCTGGGGGCCAACGACGAGGCCACCTCCCGCTTCTTCGCCGATGACCGCCGCCTGGCGGGCGTCGAATTCGCCCCCGGAAGCTACCGGATCGGGGTGACCGGCTGCCCCATCCTGCCCCAGGCCATCGCCTTCCTGGAAGCCCGGGTGCAGGCGGTTTACGACGCCGGCGATCACTCGATCTTCCTGGGCGAGGTCGTCAACGCCGAGGTGCTGCGCGACGACCCGCCGCTGATCTTCTACCGGGGCGGCTACGCGACGCTGCGGCGGTAGGCGGGCCCATGGATCGCGACGCATGCGTGGAGCTCGACCGGCACGATCCCCTGGCACAGTGGCGCGAGCGGTTCGAATGCCCCGAGGGCGTCGTGTACCTGGACGGAAACTCGCTGGGCGCGCTGCCGAAGGCGACCGCTCAGCGACTGGACCACGTGGTCCGCGAGGAGTGGGGCACCGGCCTGATCCGGAGCTGGAACACGGCCCACTGGATCGACGCCCCGTCGCGCATCGGCGACAAGATCGCCCGCCTGATCGGGGCCGAGCCGGGCGAGGTGGTCGCCACCGACAGCACGTCGGTGAACCTCTTCAAGCTGCTGGCTGCTGCTATCAAGCTGCATGCCGACCGACCGGTGGTCCTGACCGAAGCGCAGAACTTCCCAACCGACCTCTACATCGCCGACGGGCTGGTGGACCTGCTCGGCGGCGCCCATATGGTGCGCGTCGTGGAGCGGGCCGACCTCGAGCGGTCCCTCGACGACAGCGTGGCGGTACTCGCCCTCACCCATGTCGATTATGCGAGCGGGTCATTCCATGACATGCCGCGCCTGACCGACGCTGCCCACCGACGTGGCGCGCTGGCGCTGTGGGACCTCTCGCACAGCGCCGGAGCCCTTCCGGTCGACCTGAATGCCAGCCAGGCCGACCTCGCGGTCGGCTGCGGATACAAATACTTAAACGGCGGCCCCGGCGCCCCCGCCTACCTGTTCGTCGCCCGGCGCTGGCAAGAGGCCCTGCGCTCGCCGCTCACCGGCTGGATGGGCCATGCGGACCCATTCGGCTTCGAGGCGCGCTACCGCCCGGCTCCCGGGGTCCGGCGCCAGGTGGCGGGGACGCCGCCCATCCTGGCCATGGCGGCGCTGGAGGTCGGCGTCGACGTATGGCTCCAGGTCGACCTGCCAGCGGCCCGCCGGAAGTCCCAGGCGCTGGGTGACCTCTTCATCGGCCTGGTGGACACGATCAATGGGTTCGACCTGGAGATCGCCTCCCCGCGCGACGCCGCTCTGCGCGGGTCGCACGTCGCCGTCCGCCACCCGCAGGCGTACCGGGTGATGCGGGCCCTGATCGACGAGGGCGTGATCGGCGACTTTCGGACGCCCGACCTGATGCGTTTCGGCTTCGCCGCCCTGTATACGCGCTATGTCGACATCTGGGACGCGGTGCGCCGCCTCGACCACGTCCTGCGCAGCCAGGCCTGGGCGCGACCCGAGTACGCCCGGAAGCTGGCCGTCACCTGACGTGGTCCGCATCCGCGCCAACCGGCGCACCGTCCTGCTGGCCATCGGCATCGTGACCCCGCTGGGCATCCTGATGGTGAATCTGTCGGCCTTCGTGATGGCCCACCTCGCTCAGTTCCGGTTGCTGATCGCCGCCTGCGCGCTGATCAGCTCACTCGTGCTGAACGGCCTCGTCGTCTTCTGGCTCATCGGCATCGCCCGCCGCCGCCAGTCTCGTTTCTACACGGAGTACCCGGAACTGGTGCGCGGCCTGGCGGCCATCGCGGTCGTCGGGAGTGCAGCCGTGGCAGCCTATCTCACGTATGTCGGCATGCGCGACCCGCGGCAGCTTCCAAACCTGATCGCGATCGTCGCGTCGTTGCTGGCCTTGCTCATTCCCTTCGGGGTCGCCTTCCTGGGACGGCTGCTGTAAAAGCGCCGGCGCGCTAGCCGATCAGGTCGGTTAGCTTCCCCTGAAAGCCCGCCAGCCGCTGGTGGGCATCGAGCACCTCGTCGTGGGTAACCGGATCGCCCTCGATTTCCTCGGCATCCCGCGGAGAGGGGACCACGGCGGTCACTTCCTCCACCTCGGCGCTCAGCGCTCCGGCAAACTGGATGTGCAGCATGAACGAGTCCCGGCAGCGGCCGCAGGTCACCTGGACCACGACCTTGTTGTTCTGCTGCCCGATCTTGCGGAGCTGCGACCCCTTGTGGCTGGATCCGCACACGCGGCAGCGATAGTTGTGGGATTGGGACCGCAGAAACTCGAGAATCGGATCGTCCATGGCCCTCGCCTCCAGCTGTGCGCCGCTCGACCAGCCCTAAGTATAGTCGCCCGATTCCCGAATCCACTGGGCTAAGTCATCATGAGCAGCGTGCCGCGACCGCTGATCCTCCTCACCAACGACGATGGCATCTACGCAGGCGGCATCCTGGCCGCCTGGCAGGAGTTGCGAAAGGTCGGCCAGGTGGAGGTGGTTGCCCCCGATGCGGAACGGAGCGCTGTCGGCCATGCCATCACCCTCCTGCTGCCGCTGCGAGCCAAGGAGGTGGTGCGGCGAAGCGCGCGCTTCGGCTACGCCGTGAACGGCATGCCGGCCGACTGCGTGAAGCTGGCAGTGAAGGCCATTCTGCCGCGGCCGCCTGACCTGGTGGTCTCCGGGATCAACCTGGGCGCCAACACCGGCACCAATGTGATCTACTCGGGCACGGTCTCGGCTGCCACCGAAGCCCGCATTCTGGGCATCCCTTCCATCGCCGTGTCGCTGGCGACCTTCACCGAGCCCGATTACACGTACGCGGCCCGGTTCACCCGCAAGCTGGCGCTGGCGGTGCTCAGCCACGGCCTGCCGCCCAAGGTCCTGCTCAACGTCAACGTGCCCAACCTGGCGGAGGCGGAGATCAAGGGCGTCGCCATCACCCGGCAGGGGGAGTCGAGGGTGGAGGAGCAGTTCGAGCGGCGAACCGACCCCCGCCAGCAGGAGTACTACTGGCTGGCCGGCACCTTCCGGCCGATGGAGACGGCCGAAGACGCCGACGTCGCCATGGTCAGCAAGGGCTACGTCTCGATCACGCCGGTCCAGTACGACCTGACCGCCTAC
>DASPZT010000370.1:0-5211 GCA_035636135.1 Candidatus Limnocylindria bacterium
GCGCTTTTCGGGTCGACGAGTAGCCCCCCTGACCCTCCGCCACAGTCGGATCCACCGAGACCCCCTCCCTGCCCTCCCCGCAAGGGGGAGGGAGACTCTGACAAGACCGGCACCACCCAACCCTCTCCGTAACGGGAGGAAGATCGTTAGCGAGGGAGGGAGCTTTCCGCAACCGGGACGGAGGCGCCCGCTGGTGCCGCCGCGCAGTATTCGGTCATCGCGTCGAGCAGCCACTCCGCCGCGTACCAGGCAAACGAGGTGCGGAGGTAGAGCTGGAAGGTGGGCGCATCGTTGACTTGATGGACGATCACCTGCGCCTTGGCCAGCAGCGTTTGCGCACACCGTCCGGTCCCGAAATCCGGCGGGTGAAGGTCGACCAGACAGCCATGGGCCAGGACGTCCCGGGCCGCGGGACCCGACAGCTCGATCACGGTGCGGTTGGCGGACACATCGACAACCGACCCGAAGATTTCCCCCAGCGCCGTGTGCAGCACGCGGGTGAGCAAGGACTCTTCGCCCTCGCCGCCCACGATCAGCCATTCATCCGGCCCCAGCCACAGCGCCCTGCGCCCGCCGGCCGAGGCTGCCGTGTTGGGGTCTGTGGGCAGGACGAAGCCGAGGGCCTTGTGCACGGAGTCCACGACCCGGCCGTCGGCGGGATTGGCGCGGAAATCTAGCTGCGCGCTGAACGGAACCTCACGGAGCGCGAGGCGCCCGCCGCTGGAACTGGCAACCTCCGAAAAGCGGCTGGCGAAGCCATCCAGGATGGCGTGCTTATCAGCCATCGCGGACCAGGCCCTCCTTGTCGTAGAAGATCGGCTCGGTAACCGTGGCCGGGAGCAGGCGATCGGGGAGAGGGGCATACACCTGGCTGCCCATTCGGTCGCGGCCGCCCTTCACCAGGGCAAGGGCGAAGGTCCGGCCGAGCGCCGCACTGCGATAGCTCGAGGTGACGTGGCCGACGATCGCCACCGGCGGTTCCTGGCGTGGTTCGAGGGTGAGCTGCGCCCCTTCGGGCAGCAGGTCCTCGGGTTCCACCGGAAGCAATCCCACCAGGTGCATGCGGTCGGGTCGCGCCGTGTCCGCCCGCCGGTGCGAGCGGCGGCCGATGAAGTCTTTCTTCTTGGAGACGATCCAGCTCATCCCCAGGTCCTGCGGCGTGACCGTGCCGTCCGTGTCCTGCCCGATGATGGCGTAGCCCTTCTCGGCCCGCAATACGTGCATCGCCTCGGTGCCGTATGGCGTGATGCCGAATGGTTCTCCGGCTGCCATCGCGGCTTCCCAGAGCGGCAGGCCGTACCAGCCGGCCACATTGATCTCGAAGGCCAGTTCGCCGGAGAAGCTGATGCGGCAGACGCGCGCCGGAATGCCGGCCACCATCCCTTCGCGAATGGCCATGAAGGGAAAGCTCACGGCATCGGCGGCGATGGCTGGGGCCAGAGCCCGCAGCACTTCACGGGAGCGCGGCCCGGCCACCGCCACGGTAGCCCATTGATCGCTGACGGAGGTGAGCCGGACGCGGAAATCGGGCCACTCCGTCTGCAGCCACTCCTCCATCCAGTCGAGCACGGCCGCCGCCCCGCCCGAGGTGGTGGTCGCCAGGTAGTGATCGGGGCCCACGTGCATGACGACCCCGTCGTCGAAGACCATGCCGTCCGCCTTGCACATCAGGCCATAGCGGCAGTGGCCCACCGCCAGGGTGTCGTAGGCGTTGGTGTAGATGCGGTTGAGGAATCTCAGGGCATCCGGGCCCTGGATATCGATCTTGCCCAAGGTGGACACGTCCATCGCCGCCACGCCCTCGCGCACCGCTCGGCATTCCCGAAGGACGGCCTGCTCCATGGTTTCGCCATCGTGGGGGAAGTACCAGGGGCGCTTCCACTGGCCGACATTCTCAAACACGGCGCCGTGGGCGACGTGCCAGGGCTGGATCGGCGTGACCCGCGCTGGGTCAAACAACTGGCCGCGGGTGCGGCCGGCGAAAAGCGCAAACGAGACCGGCACATAGGGAGGCCGAAACGTGGTGGTCCCGATGGCGGCGACCGGCTGGCCGAGCAGGGCGCCGACGATGGCGGCCGAGTTGATGCCGGCCGTCTTGCCCTGGTCGCTGCCGGTTCCGATCGTCGTGTAGCGCTTGACGTGCTCCACCGATTGCATCCCGGCCCCCACCGCGCGCTGGACGTCGGCGACGGTCACGTCGCGTTCGAGGTCCACGAACTGCGTCGACCCCGATTCGTCCGGGACCAACCAGAAGGGCACGATCGGATGCTCCGCGACCGTCTCGACCTGCGGTGCTCCCGGCGGGTGGCCGTCCCCAAACCCGACCGCCGCGGCGGCGGCGGCCCCGGCGGCGAGCCCCTCCCGGATGCAATCCCGCAGCCCGAAGGTGCCTTTGGCGGCCCCGGCGACGGCGACCGCCTGGGTTGCCTCACCGGGGACGAAGCAGGCAAGGGTCTCGTCGTAGCGAAGCCGGCCCTGGGACTGGGTGAAGAGATGGACGGCTGGATTGAAGCCGCCGGAGACGCACAGGAGATCGCAATCGATGCGCTGCCCGGCCCAGATCGACTCCAGCCCGCGATTGCCACCGGTGGAATCGGACACTGCCTGACCCGCCAGCACCTCGATGCCGCGCTCGCGAACCCGGTCGGGCCAGGCCCCGGCCGCCTTGGGCCGCACGTCCACGACGGCCGGAACGTCGAGGCCCGCGTCATCCAGATCGATCGCGCAGGCATAGGCGCTGTCGTTGTTGGTGAAGATCACGGCTCGGTGGCCGGGTACCACGCCGTAACGATTGACGTAGGTGCGCACGGCCCCGGCCAGCATGATTCCGGGCCGGTCGTTTTCGGCGAAGACCATGGGCCGCTCGTGGGCGCCGGTGGCCAGGACGACCTGTTTGGCCCGCACCTGCCACAGGCGCTGGCGAGCCATCGCGGCGGGGGCGGCCGGACCGAGATGTGCCGTGCGCCGTTCGGCCATCAGGACACAGTTCTGGTCGTAATATCCGACCGCCGTCGCGCGCGACAACACCCGGACCTCGGGCAGGGCGGCCAGGTCCGTGGCGACCTCGGCCAGCCAGTCTGTTGCTGGGCGGCCATCAATGAGATCCCGCCCGCCTAGGAGCGTCCCGCCGACCTCGGCCTGCTCGTCCGCCAGGATGACGCGGGCTCCGGCTTTGCCGGCCGCCAGCGCGGCTGCCAGCCCGGCGGGTCCGCCGCCCACCACCAGCACATCGCAGTGGGCGAATACTTTGTCGTAGCGGGCGACGTCCGGCTCGGGGGATAGGCGGCCACTGCCGTTGAGACTTTCGGCCATCAGGCCGTCATAAAGCTCGACCTGGGTGGCCCGCGACATCGGCTCGGATCCGGCACCGCCCCCGACCTGCACCAGGGCGTTCGGTTCTTCCACCCCGGCGCTGAAGATGCCCCGCAAGCGGCCGTAGGTGACGCTCTGGGAGACGACCCGCACGCCGTTGGCCAGCAGGGCCGAGGCCAGCGTGTCGCCGGCAAAGCCCGTGTGCGGCAGCGCATCGAAGGTGAACCGAAGAGGACGCGATCGGTCGATTCGACCGCCGCTGGCCAGCCGGGTCACAGGGCCTCTCCCATGCGGTACGAGCGCGTGATCTGGTGGGTGACGGTGTCCCGCACGATGTTGAACCAGCGCCGGCACCCCTGGCTGTGACACCAGCGCTCGGCCAGCGGCCCTTTGGGGTTGGGGCGGACAAACAGGTAGCGAGCCCAGGTGGCGTCGTCAACCGCCTCCGGGTCTCCCGGGTAGTCGACGTGCGCCGCCCCACCATACCGGAATTCGATCTCATCGCGTTGGCCGCACCAGGGGCAGGGGATGAGCAGCATGGTTCCGACGGTCAGTGGGCCACGGCGGCGGCCCCGTGCTCGTCGATCAGCGCTCCGCGGGCGAATCGATCCAGGGAGAAGGGGGCGTTCAGCGGATGCGGCTCGCCGCGGGCGATGGTATGCGCGTAGACCCAGCCGGAGGCCGGCGTCGCTTTGAACCCACCGGTCCCCCAGCCGCAGTTGACGAAGAGGTTCTCAATCGGGGTCAGTCCCACAATGGGCGAGGCGTCCGGCGAGACGTCGACGATACCGCCCCAGGTGCGCACCACATGGGCGCGGCTGAAGATGGGGAACAGCTCGACGGCCGCGGCCAGCTGGTATTCGATGATGTGCGGCGACCCGCGCTGGGCGTAGGAAATGAAGGGATCGATGCCGGCTCCCATGACGAGCTCGCCCTTGTGCGCCTGGCTGACGTAGACATGGACCGCGTTCGACAGCACCACACAGTTCAGCGCCGGTTCGAGCAGTTCCGACACCAGGGCCTGGAGGGGGTGGCTCTGGATAGGGAGGTCGAGGCCCACCATGGCTGCCAGCACGGTGGAGTGCCCGGCGGCGCACAGGGCAACCTTGCCGGCGGCGATCGGGCCGCGGCTCGTCTGCACGCCCGTGACGCGCCCGCCGTCCAGGTCAAAGCCCGTCACCTCGCAGTTCTGGACCAGGTCCACCCCGAAGGCGTCCGCCTGCCGGGCAAACGCCCAGGCCACGTAATCGTGCTTGGCAATGCCACCCCGCCGCTGTAGACTCGCGCCCATCACCGGGTACCGGAGGTCGGGCGACAGATTGACGATAGGGCAGAATTTCTGGATGTCCGCGGGCGTGAGCCACTCTGCATCGATACCGTTCAAACGGTTGGCGTAGACCCGGCGGCGCGCCTCGCGCGTATCGTGCAGGCTGTGGGTGAGGTTGAGGACGCCGCGCTGGCTGAACAGGATGTCATAGTCGAGGTCCTCGGCCAGGCCTTCCCACAGCTTCATCGAGTGTTCGTAGATCGCGGCGCTCTCGTCCCACAGGTAGTTGGAGCGAATGACGGTAGTGTTGCGGGCCATGTTCCCGCCGGCGAGCCAGCCGCGTTCGAGGACAGCGACGTTGGTGACTCCGTGGTTGCGGGCCAGGTAGTAGGCGGTGGAGAGGCCATGCCCACCCCCGCCCACGATCACGACGTTGTACGAGCGTTTGGGCTCCGGGTTGCGCCAGAGGTGATCCGGGTGCTCAGAACCGCTCATGCTCGTTTCTCGTAGCTTGCAATGGTAGTGAATCGTGGCAGCGCCTGAACTTGACAGCCTCGGCCAGCCTTCGGAGACTTGGCCCGATGCCCACCAAGCTTGGAAAGAAGGCGGTCAGCTCCACGGCGAGAGCCGCT
>DASPZT010000371.1:0-6226 GCA_035636135.1 Candidatus Limnocylindria bacterium
GGCGAAAAAGTTCGACCCCCTCAGCAGTGTCAGTGCGCCAGCGACGAGACCGACGTTTACAGCGACAATCGCAATAACTGTCAGAGACAACGCGACGTACCATTCCCCACCCCCGTATTGGACTCGTGTGGATGACAGGACGAGGGATGGGATGCCATAGGCCAAAACGAACATCCCGCGATTGAACAGGAATCGGTCCCATGGGATGCGTCGGCCGGGGATTCTTTCGTCAAGCGTTCCAAAGCACGCTACCCACATCACCGCCCAAGGCGGCAGCACCATGACGGCACCTACGAGCGGAGCCAGGCCGACAGTCAGTATCGATCCCTGTCTCGTCTCAAGAGGAGATATGTGCGAGAGAAAGGTGAGTACCAGGAGGATGATGCCGTCAGTAATTAACTTCCTGGCGGCGCCATGGGCTAGGTCCGCGGGTGCCTGAACCAGTGTCGAAACGAGCAGGAGGCTCAGCCCCAGAGCGGCTATCGACCACATGTAGACCGGGCCGAGCTTCTGTCTGGTCATGAAACCGTCGCTATCTTAATTGGATAACTGGACGCATCGGCACAACCGGCACAAATACAAAAACCCGGGCATCGAGCCCGGGTTTCTTAAAGTCGCTTAATCGTTACAGGCCGATGTTTGCGCCGCCCACTAGGATCGCGCCCAGCAGGCCCGTCAGAGCGATGAGAAGCTTCTTCATTCCGTGCACCCCCAAAAGAATTAGCCGGACCTACCCATAAGGGCCCGCTTGTATCACGAGGGTAACGGTCAGATGATCCGGCGTAAATCTGTCGACAGGGCAGATACCGCTGAGTTCGGCTAGCCGGTCAGACTGCCCTATCGGTGGCGAACAAGTGTTCGCTAGAGATCCAGGGTGACTGCCCGGGCGGCAGCCGCCGGCCGGCTATCGACGTGCAACTTGCGGTAGATGTTCCGGACGTGGGTCTTGACGGTCCCCTCGCTGACGCCCAGCTCGCGGCCGATGCTGCTGTTCGACTTGCCCTTGACAAGCAATTTGAGGATCTCGCTCTCCTTCTGGGTCAGCGGCTCGATCGGGGGCACGGCCTCTGGACGCCGCCGCATGGCCTCCCCCAGCCGGAGGATGACCCGGCGCATCAAGCCCTCGTCCAGCTGGAATCGTCCGGCACGCGCGTCCAGGATGCTGCGGGCCAGGGTGACGGGATCCACGTCCTTGAGCACGTAACCGGCGGCGCCGGCGGCCACCATCTCGACCACGTCTTCCTCGGCCTCGGAAACGGTGAGGGCCAGGATCGTCGGACCGGGATCCTCCGCCTTGATCAGCCGGGTGGCGGCGATCCCACCCATCTCGGGCATCTGCAAGTCCATCAGGACTAAGTCGGGGTGGAGCCGGCGGCAGCCGTCGACCGCCTCGCGCCCGTTGGTGGCCTCGCCCACGATCGCGATTTCGGGGAAGTCCTTGAGCATGCCCCGCACGCCCGCCCGGAAGATCGGGCGGTCGTCCGCAATCAGTACCCGGACCGGCTGATTCACATGGCTCCGTCCGACGGCCCGATGAATCTGACCGTCGTCCCCTCCCCGGGGTTGCTCAGGATCTCCAGGGTAGCGTCCAGCAAGTTGGCCCGCTCGTGCATGCCCAACAGGCCATAGGAGCCGGGCTTGGGGTCTTCGGCCACCCGGCCGACGTCGAAGCCGTGCCCGTCATCCCGCACGGACAAGACCCAGGGAGTTCGGGTCATATTCAGGGAAACCCACACATTGCGGGCCTCGGCGTGCTTGCGGATGTTCGACAGGCTCTCTCGCAGGACCTGGAAGATACCCTCCTTCTGCTCCGGGCTCAATCCATTCTCCTCGCCCTGAATGGTCACGATGGTCTCGATCATGTGCAGCCGGCCGAACTGGTCCACCTGCTTGAGGACCGCGGCCAGCAGGCCTTCCGACCGGATCGTTCTCGGCCGGAGGGCCTGCAGGATATTGCGGGCCCCCTGCAGCACCTCTTCGGTCGCGACCCGGATCTGCTGGAGCAGTTCGGCCGCATCCTGGGGATCCCTCGCCCGCCGCTGTTCGTAGTACTTGAAAAGGGCAACCACCGCCGCCAGGTCTGACGCCAACCCGTCGTGGATCTCGCGCGCCAGCTTGATTCGCTCCTGCTGGACGGCGACCTCCTCGACCTTGGCCGCCAGGCTCTGCGGCCGCAGGGCGGTGGCGACCTCCACGGCCAGGTCCTCCAGCTTGACGGCGTCCCGCCGATCCAGCCGCCAGCGCGTCCGCCGCAGCAGGACCAGCACCCCGAGCGGCCGATCCAGCGGCGGCGCCAGCGCGATCGTGACCAGCCCGTGGAAGCCAGCCTGCAGCCAGGCCTGCTCGCCTGCCCCCAGCCGCTCGTTGGCCAGGTCTTCGATCGAATGCACTTCGTTCTGCTCCAGAGCCCAGGCGAGCAGCCGGCTTTCGAATGGGGTGATCGGATCAGGTCCAAGCCCTGAGTCGGCGGGCACCGCCGCCCGGAGCAGGAACTTGGAGCCGTCGATCCGGGTGTAAACGTGGCTGGCATCCACCTGGAGGAGGTCCATAGCCTGTTGGGCGGCCGCCAGCAGGATGGTCTGGAGGGGCGAGGGGGCTTCTTCTGGCACCAGGCCGGCGACCGGTGGCAGCTCGGGTACCGTCTCTAACCTGGGTTCCGGCTCGGGTTTGGGTTCTGGCTGACGGGCGACCTCCGGGATTCTTTCCGTAGACGGCGGGGCGATCACCGCGGGCGCTTCGACCGGCGGAGCGGCCGCCGGGAGCGCCTGGGCCGGCGAGGCGGTCGCCCTGGGCGCTTCGGCTGGTAGGGCGGCTGTGGCGGGCTGCGTTCGCTCCATGGAGCGCAGGAAGAGCTCGAAGTACCGGCTGAGCACCTCGCGCTCGGCCGGGTCCAATTCGACGCCGGCGGCGCCCATCATCTCGGTCAAGGTGCGGGCCGGCTCGGGCGTCTTCCCCGGGGCATGCGTCCACCCGCCGCCTGGCTGGCGCCGCGCCGCGCGATAGAGCTCGCGAATCACCTGCCGCAAACGCTCGGTGGAAGCAGCCCGCTGGCCGTCTTTTGCTCCGTCAGCGTGGGCAAGTTGTTCGGCGATCTCATCGAAATTAACTTCGAGGTAATGGATAAGGACGTCGTGCATCGTCTCTGTCCGCCTTCGGTTATCGAGACGGGCGATTAAGGGGTTGTCAAGGGCACTTCGGCGGATGGCGGCGCGCCGGGCTTCCAGTGTACAAGGTAGATACGGAGCCCATCCCTATAATGGCGGAGGCGCGGCTGGGGATGGCGGTTTGTGATCCTAATTGACTGAAACCTCTACGGTACGGCTGTCGTACATCGTCAACCATGACGTCATTCGAGCCGCTTTACAGAACTTTTCCGCCCGAACCGGTATCGCGCTGGGCGCCGACGCGGCCGACGGCTACCAGATCCCCCCCGGGCTGCCCCAATCGGACTTTTGCCTGTTGCTGCAGAATTTCGGCCGCTGCGAGCTGGGTCGCAAGACCCCTGGACCGCTGGGCGACGAGCCGCAGATGCTCTTCGACGGCGGCCCCATCGGCCACGTGGTGATCCCGATCCGGGTCGACGGCACCGCCATCGGCAGGCTGATCAGCGGCCCCTTTGCCGTCCGGCCCCCCGAATTCCCGGTCATATACGAACTGGCCCGCTCGCTGCCGGTCCACCCGGACAACCTGATGAAGGCGGCTGCCGAGGTGCCGGTCGTCTCCCAGTCGGTGATCATGGATGCGGCCCACCTGGTCCACACCCTGGTCAAGCACGTGGTCTCCTCCAACTATCGCCACCAGTCGGAGCTGACTGTGCTGCGGTCCTTCGACTCGATCATGACCAACCTCAGCTACGAGGTCTTGAGCGACATGATCCTGAACCTCGGCCGGCGGCTGCTGAACGGCGAGGCCTCCTTGCTGCTCCTGGTGGCCTCCCAGGGCGATCCGCAGGAGGCCTACTCTGGCCCGGAGCCGGACGGCGTTGGCGACCTGAAGAAGCTGCTCGCCGAGATGAGCGACTTCGTGCTTCAGTCGCGGCGGCCGCTGTCTGTGCCCGATGCCGCCACCAGCCCGTGGACGCAGCACCTTCTCGGCCGCAAGGACGTCCAGGGATCCGTTACCGTCACCCCGCTTCTCCAGCAGGACCAGCTGCGGGGCACCCTCGCCATCTACGCGCCGGTCCCCACCCAGGATCCAGAGAGCGACTTGCACCTGCTGTCGATGCTGGCCGCCCAGGCGGTCAACAGCTTGCTCATGCTCGAACGGCTGGTGACCAGCGAGGAACAGGCGCTGACCGACAGCCTCACCGGCCTCTACAACTACCGGTTCTTCCAGGAACATCTGCAGCGTGAGCTCAGCCGCGCGTCCCGCAGCAAAGCGCCCCTGTCGTTGATCGTGCTCGACCTGGATAACTTCAAGGTCATCAACGACGCCTTCGGCCACCCGGTGGGCGACCGCGTCATCCAGCATCTGGCGGAGTGCATCGAGCGGCACACCCGCAAGGCCAACGTGCTGGTCCGCTACGGCGGGGACGAGTTTTGCATCATTGTGCCGGAGGGCGACCTGGAGACAGCGCGCAACGTCGCCGAACGCGTGCTGACCGAGATCCGAAACAGCCCCTATGCCGACGAGCGGTACGGCGTGCCGCCCCAGTACCTGACCGTCAGCGCTGGGGTGACGCAGTACCGCCCCGAGGAGGACAACGCCTTTTCGTTCTTCAATCGGGCGGATGAGAACCTGCTGATTGCCAAGCGCACTGGCAAAGATCGGGTCGTAGCCCAATAGCCGGGTTCGAAATTCGTCCACCGCGGCCCGAGGAGTACGAGGCATACTGGCGTGCCCGGGCGGCGGCGGATGGGTTCGAGCCCAGCGCCGAAGGTATCGCTCACTGGCGGCACCTGCTCGACCTGGACCGAACGCTGTGCGCGCTGGACGGGACCGCCATCGTCGGAACCGCCGCCGACGTACCCTTCCGGCTGACCATCCCCGGCGGAGAGATCGCGGCCGCCGGAGTGACGCTGGTCGGGGTCCTGCCCACCCACCGCCGGCGCGGGATCCTCCGCGAACTGATGCGGCGCCAGCTCCGCGATGCCCACGACCGCGGTGACCCGGTGGCCATCCTGTACGCATCCGAAGCCCTCATCTATCCCCGTTTCGGGTACGGGGTGGCCTCCTTCGACGGGTGGGCCGCGATCGAACGCGACCGAGCGGTCTTCCGCGACCCCAGCGAGCCGGTGGGGCAGACGCGGCTGGTGCCCCTGGCCGACGCCGCCAGCGTGCTGCCGCCCATCTACGACCGGGTGCGGGCGGTGACCACCGGCATGCTCTCGCGCACGCCGGCCTGGTGGGTCCACCATCGCCTGCGGGACTTACCCCTCGACCGGCATGGCGGTGGCCCAAAATTCTGCGCGGTCTGGGAGTCCGGTGGCGAGGCGGCGTACGCCCTCTACCGAGTCCACGACAAGTGGGACGAGTTCATCCCCGCCAACACGCTGGAGGTGATCGAGGCGATCGCCACCTCGCCGCTGGCCCAGCGAGAGATCTGGCGGTTCGTGTTTGGCATCGACCTGATCAAGACTATTAATGCTGGGTTCCTGGCGCTGGACCACCCGTTGACCTTGCTCTTGGCCGAGCCGCGACGACTCCGCCTCACGGTGAACGACGGCCTCTGGCTGCGGCTGGTTGACATCGCGGCGGCGCTGTCGGCACGCCGGTATGCGGCCGACACGGCGATCGTCTTTGAGGTGGTGGATGCGTTTTGCGACTGGGACGCGGGGCGCTGGCAGCTGGAAAGCCAGGCGTCGCGGGGCCAGGCGACCAGGACTACTCGCCAACCCGACCTGCGTCTGACCAGCGAGCGGCTGGCCTCCGCCTACCTGGGCGGCATCAGCTTCACTCGGCTCGCCCGGGCAGGCTGGGTGGAAGAGGTCACTCCCGGGGCCATCGCCCGCGCGGACCAGATGTTTCGCATCGACCACGCGCCCTGGTGCGCGGAGGTCTTCTAGCCCGGATCTACCGGTTCGGGCTCCTCAGATCGGGATGCGGGGCGTGCCGAGCCGAAGGAGGCGACGAGCACGGGAAGGAGCGCATCCGCGCCCAAGATGTGAGTTTGTTCCGGCGGCCTCGGGCTCAGGCCGCCTCCGCGCCCAAGATGCCAGCTCGATCCGGTGGATTCGGGCTACAGACTTAACGACGGCGAAGCGGTCGGCCAAACAGCCGGCGCAGG
>DASPZT010000372.1:0-19143 GCA_035636135.1 Candidatus Limnocylindria bacterium
CAAATGGCTCGGTTTGCATGAGGGCCGCCGCCCGCCGGTGGAGGCGTGCCACATTCGGCCCTCCTCCGCATTGCGCGTGCAGGAATCCGCCCGGCTTCACCAGCCCGTAGAGGTGGCGAAAGAGCTGGGCATGGTCATGGATCCAGTGGAAGGTGGCGGTACTGAAGACCCCGTCGACCGGATCCACCACGGCGCTCAGAATGTCGGCCTGGACCACCTCCACCCGGCGACCAAACCGGGGCTCCAGGTAGCTGCGGGCGCCTTCCGCCATCCCGGCGGACTGGTCGACCGCGATCACCCGACCGCGGGGAAGCCGCTCCAATAACTCGGCGGTGAGCCGCCCGGTGCCGCACCCGGCATCCATCACGGTTTCGTCGCCGCGAAGCACCAGGCGATCGAGGACTCGGAGTCCCCACGTCACCTGCGGGTTGGAGACCCGATGGTACCGCTGGGCGTCCCAATCAGGGGTCACGCGCTCACCGGAGCCGGTTGCTCCCTCACCCCGATGACGGGACCTATGACAATCCAGAGTGCCGCCAAGGTGCTGATGGCCCCGCCCAACAGGATGGTCTGGATGATCCCAAACTGTGACCCGAGCACGCCGCCCAAAAACGACCCAATCGGGATGGTCCCCCAGACGATCGTCCGCATGGTGGCGTTCATCCGGCCCTGCACGCGGTCCGGCGTGATCGCTTGCCGGAGACTCACCTGGGCGATGTTGTAGGGGGCGCCGATGAACGAGCCCAGGAGTGACAGGGCAATGAGGACGACCACGGGCGCGCCCAGCATGGCCAGCGGCGTCGCCAGGATGGTGAGACCGCCACCGGCAATGTTGATGGCCAGCGACCGGCCGACCCCCAGCTGGCGGACCATCCTGGAGGCGACCAGCGTCCCCAACAGGAAGCCGATGCTGCCGACGCCGAAGATCAGGCCCGCTTGGCCCGGCGTGAGGTGCAGGATCTTATAGACGAAGATCAGGAACACCGCGCCGTAGACCATGTTGGAGCCCAGGTTGCTGGTCGCGGTGCACCCGGCGATATGCCAGAGGATGGGATTCTTGAAAACGACCTCGAGACCTTCGCGCATCTCTGGCAGAAACCCGGTCACACCGGCCTCGGTCCCTGGCTTTGGCTCCGGCTCGGGCTTGCGGATCGCCCAGATGGCCAGGGCCGAGATCAGGTAGGAGAGGGCATCGGCGGCCACCGCCCGGGCGCCGCTGATCCACTGAATCAGGAACCCAGCCAGCGGCGGGCCGCCGATCAGGGAGGCCGACTCGCTGACCGACAGCTTGGTGTTGCCCTCGACCAGGTCCGATCGGTCGATGAGTGCCGGCAGATAGGACTGATAGGAGACGTCGAAGAACACCGTAAAGATGCCGGTGATCAACGCCACTACGTAGAGCTGCTGTAGGGTCAGCGCGTTCAGGAGAAACGCCACCGGGATCGACCCCAGGCTCGCCATCCGCCCCAGGTCGCACAGAATCATGATCGGGCGCCGCTTCAGCCGGTCGGCGTAGACGCCCGCAACGAGGCCAAGCAGAGGAAACGAGAGAAACTCCAACGCGCCGATCAGTCCCACCTGGAAGGGACCGGCATGGAGCACGAGGATGGCGACCGTGGGGATAGCCAGCTGGCTGACCTGGGTGCCGAAGCGGCTGACGGTCTCACCGGTCCAGAGCTTGAGGAAATCACCGTGCCGCCATAAGCGGCCGCTCAGTGGAAGCTTCATGTTCCGCGACAGTGTATCGGGTGATGCGTGCGTGGCGACCGCGGGTCGTCAAAAGACCAGTTCGTATACTCGCTGCGAAATGACGGCGCGCGGCATGCGGGCATACGCCGGCGTCATGGACCTGCGGCGGATGCAGGCTGCCGTCGCCGCTGCCTTCGCCACGACCTCGTTCCGGGTCGGCGACCTGGCATGGTTGGTCCGCCACCATACCCATCGGGAGCTATCGCTCGACATCCGGCTTTGGGAAGGTGGCGACGAGCGGCTCATCGGCTGGACGTTCTTCCGATCCAAAGGCGAGTTCAACGTCTTCGTCGTGCCCGGCTGCGCCGACGATGCCTTGGTCGCTGAGATGCTGACCGTCATCGAGGAGGCGTCGCAGGCCGCCGTTCGCGCCGGCGATCCCCCGGTCACCCTTCACACGTATGGCATCGATCGGAATCGGTCCCACGAAGATCGGCTGCTCGCGGCAGCACTCCAGCAGCGAGGGTTCGAGCCGGTTCAGGAGGGCGGCGTCTTGATGCGGACGCTCGCCGAGGTGGCGGAGCCCGTCCTCCCCGCTGGATACGGGCTTGGCGCCGTGCGCGATCGGGACGACGTGGTCGGCCGCGTTGAGGCACACCGCGCCGCCTTCGCTCCCTCAGACCTCACCCTGGAGAAGTACGATCGGGTGCGACGGACCTGGCCTTATCGAGCCGAGCTCGACCGGGTCGTGGCGACGGATGACGGCGTCGTCGTGGCCTTCTGTACGGCCTGGATCGATGAAGGGAACGCGTCCGGATTGCTCGAGCCCGTGGGCACGCACCCAGCGCACCAACGGCGCGGACTCGCCAAGGCCGTCTGCCTCGATGCACTCCGAGCGCTTCGCGAGGCGGGAGCCCAGTCCGCGCAGGTCGGATACGAAAGCGATGCTGTACTCGCGACCTACCAGGCGATTGGCTTTGAACCCCGGTGGGATGAGGTAAGCTTTCGGCGCTCCGGCAAGCGTTGAAAACAGCTGGTCCCCTCACCGACCGGAGGGGAAACTCTATGGCCGAAAGCGCATCTCGTACCAGGACACCCTGGTGTGTCCGGGATGCGAATGCTCGGCGATGACCTCGTAGCCGAGCGCCTCATAGAACTGGCGGTTCCCCGGCAACTGGCTGCGAACGCCCACTCGAACCTCGGCAATTCCCGCCCTACGGCAGTACTCGTGAACCCAGTGCATCAAGGCCCGGCCAAGACCGCGTCGCTGGAAGGCCGGGTCGACCGCCACGCGGTGGACATACAGATGATCCGGACGCCGCTCAAACCGCAAGCCGGCAACGGGTCGGCCATCCAACCTGTACAGGAGTCCGTGATTGCGGGCCAGATCCTGCCAGACGTCATCTACGGTCTCGCTGAGCGCGCCGCTGGGCGGATCGAGCCAGCCGTAGCCAGCGAAAGCCGCGCTCGTCAACCGGTGGAGCTCGCCGGCGGCCTCCGGACCGCATAGCCGGATGTCGCCGACCGCCCCGCCTGCCTGCACCGCGTTGTCTAGATCCGCGCCGTAGGAAGGGGGGCTTTCAACCCGACGACGACCTCGAGCCAGCGCTCGAACAACAGTCGGCCCTGCTCTTGCAGATCGTCGACGCGCACTTTCACCTGGCGCAAGAGGCGCTCCCCTGAGCCGGGCCCCAAAACGCGCTCGAGGTACTCGGCGTATTCGGGGACCGCGGCCCACTCGCGCACCATCTCATTCGAGACTTCGAGATGGAACTGAAGGCCATAAGCGTTGCGCCGCTTGAACGCCTGGTTTGGGTAGTCGACGGATCCGGCCAGGCGCACGGCTCCCGGCGGCAGGTCGAAGGTGTCGCCGTGCCACTGAAGGGCCAGGAAGTCGCGCGGCAGCCCCCGGAAGACCGGATCCAGCACCGCATTATCTGTCAGGGAGACGGGCAAGACACCGACCTCCGGTCGTGGCCCTGGGTAGACGCGGCCGCCAAGGCTGGAGGCCAGGAGCTGGACTCCCAGGCAAACGCCCCAGAAGGGCTTGCCAGCGTCTACAGCGTCGGCGATCAGGCGTTTCTCTGCCCGGAGCCAGGGCAGCGCCTGTTCATCGTTAACGCTCATTGGCCCGCCCATGGCGACGATGGCATCGAAGTCTTGCCAGTCAGGCAGCCGCTCGCCGACGTCGAGCTCCACCCGGGTGATCGTCGCCTCGCGTTCGCTCAGGATGTCTTCGTACAGTCCGGGTCGCTCGCAGGCGATGTGTTGGAGCACCAGGGTCTTCATGCCTTCTCCTTAATGCGATACAGCCGCCGCTGCCAGCTCCGAGACCAGGCGTCGATCCCAGAAGCGCGAGAGGGCAAACGGCTCGATGAGGGCGGGCGTCTTCTTCGTCGCGATCAGCTCTGCCATGCAGACGCCAGAGATGGGCGCGGCCTTGAAGCCATAGGTCCCCCAGCCGCAGTCCACGTAGAAGCCGTCAATCTCGGTCCTGCCCATGATCGGGCTGTAGTCGGGAGTGATGTCGCACAGCCCGGACCAGGACCGGAGCACCTTGACCTGGGCGAGCATCGGCAGGAGCTCGAGGGTGTGCGTGGCGCTCTGCTCCATGAAACCGAGGGTGGACTGCTGGCTGTAGGTGGTGTAGGGCTCGATCTCGGCACCGATGAGGACCTCGCCTCGATCGGTCTGGCTGACGTAGATGTGCAACGTCGCGCTGACCAGGATCACGTGGAGGAAGGGCTTGAGCGGCTCGGTCACGAAGGCCTGCAGGACGTGCGTCGTGATTGGTAGCTCGACATTGGCCATCCTGGCCACTTCGCTTGACCAGCCCGAGACCGCGGCCAGCACCACCGGCGCCGCAATGGCGCCCCGGTTTGTCCGCACGCCGGTCACCCGTCCCGCTTCGAGGGCAATGCCGGTGACCTCCGTATAGGGGTGAATGTCGACGCCCAACCGATCGGCGGCGCGCGCGTAGCCCCAGACGACCGCGTCGTGGCGGATGACGGCGCCCGGCGGATGGTAGAGCGCGGCCTGGATGGGAAAGGGCGGCCGCGAGGAGAGGTCGAGCTCCGGGCAGAGCCGGGCGATCTCCCCCAGACCGATCACGCGGCTATCCACCCCCAGCAACCGGTTAACGGCCGCCCGCTCGGTGATCACATTGACGGCGCGGTCGGTATGGGCCAGCGTCAGGTGCCCCTGCTGCGAGAACAGCAGGTTGTAGTCGAGTTCCTGGGACAGGTGCTCGTAGAGGCGCAGGCTCGCCTTGTAAAAGGCGACACCCTCGGGGGTCCGGTAGTTGGCCCGGATGATGGTCGTGTTGCGGCCGCTCGCACCACTGCCGAGGTAGCTCTTCTCCAGCACCGCGATGTTGCGCACGCCGCGCTTGGCCAGCTCATATGCGGCGGCCAGTCCATGAACGCCGCCACCGATGATGACGGCGTCGTAGGTCCGCTTCAGCTCCGGCCTGCGCCACATGTGCCAGGTTTGGAAATAGACAAAGGGGTTCATAGTTCCTTTCGAGCTACACCCTCCCGGGCCCCTCCCTGACGGGAGGGGAGGATGTTTTCGGCACGGAGCGCGTCCCAGCCCACGGGCTGCAGATGGAGCGAGTGCCCGATCGAGAGCAGGCTCTCCCACGCGTATCGGCCGTACTCGGAGCCGACGTAGACCTCGACCGCCCGGTCACCGCGGACGACGACGCTCGGGATCTTCATAAGCTGAGCGCCGACTGCAGACCCGGCTGCCACGCCGGAGAGGTCGACGGCAGTGAGGCGGCTGAGCAGGTCCTGGGCTCTCGACCCGGCGAGGACAAAGCCGGCATAGACCGAGGTCGCGTCCGTCACCATGCTCGAGCCGCCCGCCGATGCCTGCTCGGCCGCCGGGATCCAGGCCTGGATGGCACCGGGTGGGCCGAGGACCAGCGCCCAGGTCGAGGTCAACCGGGCGAAGGTGGCGTCGGCCGGCAGGGGCACGCTGGCGCGGAGGTCGTCGACCGAGCCGCGCAGGTCCGCCTTGCTCCGGGCCATGATGTCCGCAATGACCAGACCACTCCGGATGTGTTGACGCTCGGCTTCGATCGTCCCGTACCCCGCCGGCACCTCCCATCCGGCTTCGCGGATAAAACGACAGCCCAGCTGGAGATGGTGGCGGTGAACCGGCGAGCGCATGATCGCCTCGATCGAGGGCGCCACTGGCGTGGACCGCTCCATGATCTGGACGTCACTCACGACCGCAGCCTCTTGCCCTCGGGGTCATAGAAGGGTTTTAGAACGATCCGGGCGGTTGCACGCTGCCCGTCGTAAACGATCTCCAACGGCCGGCCATCCTCAGCCCAGCCGGAAGGTACCCAGGCCATCCCGACGCCGGCGTGCTGAACGTCGCTCCACCGGCTCGAGCACACGCGCCCGACCGGTCGATCAGCCTCCACGACGGCGGCACCTTCGGGCGGCGGCTGGCCACGTTCGACCGTAAAGCCCACCAGCCGCTCGAGCGGGCCATGCTCCTGAAGGTCGACCAGCGACCGGCGCCCGAGAAAATCCGGCTTGTCCAACTTGACGATCCAGGGCAAGCCTGCCGCGTAGGGTGTCGAGAGGGCATCCGTGTCCTGGCCGACGATGAGGTGCTGCTTCTCGAGGCGCAGGATTCGCTGGGCTTCGAGGCCGAAGGCGGCGATGCCGAGGTCGTGGCCGGCCTCCATCAGCTGGTCCCAGAGGTGCACGCCGTAGGCGCTCGGCGCATGGATCTCGTAACTCAGCTCGCCCACGAAGCCGATGCGCAGGACGAGGACCGGGACGCCGGCCAGCTCGCCCCGAGCCGAGGACAGGTAGGGCAGCGCCGTAGCCGAGACGTCGAACGCGGCCAGTCGCTGCATCGCGTCCCGGGACCGCGGGCCGGCGAGATTGATGGCGGCATACCCGCCGCTGACATTCATGACCTGGACGTCCAGGCCCCAGTCGGCCAGCCACCACTTGATCCACTGCTCCATGCCGGCCGTGCCGCCGGTGGTCGTGGTCACGAAGAACTCTCTGTCTCCCAGGCGGCAGATAGTGCCGTCGTCCAGGATGACGCCCTGGTCGTTGAGCATGGCGCCGTACCGAATGCGCCCCACCTTCAGGTCGGCGATCTTGCTCGGGTAGAGGCGCTCCAGGAAGGTCACCGCGTCCGGCCCTTGTATCCGGAACTTGCCCAGGCTGCTGACATCGATCAGGGCCACCCGTTCGTGGACGGCCTGGCACTCGAGTTTCGGATCCTGGTAGTGATGCGGACGGCGCCAATCGCCCGCCCACATGAACTCCGCGCCGGCCTCAACGTGGCGATCGTGAATCGCGGTCTCCTTGCGCGGGACCAGATGGCCCGCGGCGAGGATGCCCAGCGCGACCGGGGCGAATGGGGGTCGGGCGGTCGTTGTCCCGGTCTCCTGGACGGACTTCTCAGTGAGCCTGGCCGTGACCTGGATGGACGCGCGCAGGCAGGCTTTTCCCTGGCACGGTCCCATGGAGAGTGTCGTGTACCGCTTCAGCAGCTCGATGGAGTCGAAGCCCTCGTCGATGGCCTGCTTCATCTCTTTCACGGTCACGTCCATGCACAGGCAGGTGAACTGCTTGCCGGGCTCCGCACGGAATTCCCAACCCCTGCTTGCCGGAGGCTGGGCCGCCACCGAGCCGATCGCGGTCGCGCCTGGCCCCGCCTGTGCTAGCAAGCCAGTCACGGGGGCGGTAATCCCGCCGATCACCAGCAGGTCGCAGGGTAGGGTGCGGTCGTTAGCGACCACTCCCCGGATTCGTCGGCCACCGATGGCCCGCTGGACGGAGTCGGCCGGGGGATGGATGACGGTAACCTCGGCCCCGGCCTCGCGCAGCAGGCTAGCTGTCCGGTCCCCCTGCTCGCCATACGACGCGACGACCACCCGGCGCCCGGGAAGGACGCCGTAGAGGCGAACCAGCCGGTCCACCCCCTCCGCCAGCATGATCCCGGGCAGGTCATTGTCCGGAAACACCGCCGGCTGGTCCATGACGCCGGTGGCGACCACGAGCTCCACCGGACGGATCCGCAGCAGCTGGTCGGGAGCCGCCGCGGCGACCAGGAGTTCTTCGAAGACGCCGAAGGCAAACGTCGACAGTCGCAGGTCGACGCCCGCCTCGCGGGCCTCGCGCTCGAGAGCCATAACGGCGGCGGGATTGGTGGTGCGCAGCCGCCCGCCGAGGTGGGGGCGAGCCTCGAGCAGCACGGTCCGCTTGCGGGTCCGGGCAGCCGCGATGGCGGCCTGCAAACCGGATCGGCCGCCGCCTACCACCAGGACGTCCGGATGCAGGTGGATCTTCTCCCCGTGGCTAGCGGGGACATCGCGCGGCACGCGTCCGAGGCCGGCCACCCGCCGGATGACCGGCTCCACCAGGGGCCACACAAAGCGCGGCCGGTGAAACGCCTTGTAATAGAAGCCCGCCGGGAGGGCGAAGGAGCACCAGTCGAATATCCGGAGGACGTCGAAGTCCGCCGATGGCCACGCGTTCTGCCGGCGGACGTCCATGCGGTCGCGAACGGGCTCCAGGCAGGCGCGCACATTGGGGACGCCGTCAACCGTGACCAGGCAGTTGGCACATGCGCCGGTCATGCAGAAGAGCCCGCGCGGCCGGTGGTACTTGAAGGACCGTCCGGTGATGGTCACGCCGCCGGCGGCCATCGCCGACCCGACCGTGTCACCGACAAAGGCCTGGAGCAACCGGCCATCGAGCCGGAAAGTCAGCGGTCGCGCCCGATCAATGACCTCGGCGGCGTTCGCGGGAAGGCGGGTCACCGCTGTCGCTGGGCCCGCTCATGGGGCCAGTAGGATTCCTCCACCTCGTTCGTCCGCGTATCCCGCCTCGCCAGGAACCAGCGCTGACAGCCGTCGCGGTGGTACCACCACTCAACCTGCGGGCCGGCGACGTTCTGCTTGAAGAACAGGTAGCGGGCGAGCTGAGGAAGCTCGGCGTCGGGAGCGGGCCGCTTGCTGGATTCGCCGCCATAGCTGAACTCGGACACCTCGCGAGTCCCGCAATTCGGACACGGAACGAGCAGTGCCATCAGCTCGGGGGGCGCCGGCGCGAGCGCGCTTCGAGGACCGCCGCCACCCGGTCGGCAATCGCCTGCGGGGTCAGGACGAAATCCGTGCCGGCCAGCGGCACGCCGGTGATCAACGACGCCTCGAGCGTCAGCGCGCGCAGGTCTTCCGCTTCCAGGTGATGGACGTCAGCATTGCCGCAGGCCCGAGCGAACATCTGCATCTCCATGGTCATCGACTGGATGAAGTTAAAGACGCGATCGGCCGCCTCATCCAGCTCCAGGCGGGCCTCGAGGACGGGATCCTGTGTCGTGATGCCAACGGGGCACCGGCCCGTATGGCAGTGATGGCAGGAGCCCGGCTCCACGCCAAGCTTGTGATAGTCCTCGATGTAGAGCGGCGCGTTGCAATTCAATGCGATCAAGGCCGCGGTGCCGATGGAGACCGCATCTGCGCCGAGGGCTAGCGCCTTGGCGGCATCGGCGCCGTTCTTGATGCCACCCGAGACGATCAGCTGCACGGTGCCAAACGCCTTCATGTCCTCCAGCGCCCGAACGGCCTCACACAGGCCGCTCATGGTGGGAATCCCGGTGTGGTCGAGCAGGACGTCGGGTGAAGCTCCGGTGGCGCCCTCCAGGCCATCGAGCACGATCACGTCGGCACCCGCCTTCACCGCGAGCTTCACGTCGTCGGCGGCCCGGCTTGCCCCCAGCTTGACGTAGATCGGCTTCTCCCAATCGGTGGCTTCCCGCAGTTCCTCGATCTTGATCTGCAGGTCGTCGGGCCCGATAAAGTCTGGATGACGGACCGGGCTCCGCTGATCGACGCCGGCGGGCAGCGTGCGCTGCTCGGCAATCACGTCGGAGACCTTCGATCCAAGAAGGACGCCGCCGGTGCCGGGCTTGGCTCCCTGGCCAATAACGATCTCGATCGCGTCGGCGGCCTTGAGGTGGTCTGGATTGAAGCCGTACCGGCTGGGCAGCACCTGGTAAACGAGGAGGTGCGAGGCCTCACGCTCCTCGCGTAGCATGCCTCCGTCGCCGGTGGTCGTTGAGGTACCCACCCGGGTGGCCGCCCGGCCCAGCGCCGTTTTCGCGGTTTTCGAGAGGGCTCCATAAGACATCCCGGTGATGGTGATGGGGATCTTCAGCTCGATCGGTTTCCTGGCGAAGCGCGTCCCCAGCACGGTGCGCGTCTCGCAGCGCTCCCGATAACCTTCCAGGGGCACGCGGGAGAGCCCACAGGGGACAAACGTCAGGTCATCGAATGTGGGGACGCGTCGGTGGGTGGAGAACCCCTGCATCCGATAACGTCCAAGTTGCGCCTTGAGCTGGATGTCCTCGATCACCTCGGGACTCCAGATCTTCGAGGTGCGCAGGAGGGGCTTATAGCCGTTGCCGTCGCTTGACGTGGGGTGGCGAGACCCCTGACCCTCCCCCGCAGGGGGGGCGGGAGATTCTGAGCTCACAGGGCGTCCCTCCAGATCTCCGGTTCTTTCTTCGAGAAATTCCATAGCCGCCGACCGCTCTCGATCTTCTTGAACCGCAGCGCGTCGGCGTCGATCGTGAATTCACGCAGGGTCGTGCGCAGCAGGGCGCGATCCGAGTCGGACAGGTCCTTCTCGACGGCGTCGGCACCAAGCGCGGCCACGGTGCCGGCGACGTAGATGGTGCCTTCGTACATCGAGTCGCCCAACCCCTCGGCCGCGTCGCCGCAGATGATCATGGTGCCCCGCTGCATCATGAAGCCGCTCAGATAGCCGACGCTGCCGGCGACGACCAGCGTGCCTCCTTTCATCGAGATGCCCGCCCGGGCGCCAGTGTCGCCTCGGATGAAGACCAGGCCGCCGCGGATGGACACGGAGGTGCCCGAGCCAGCGTGGCCGTTCACCTCCACCCGACCCGCCATCATGCACTCGGCCAGGCCCCAGCCGCAGTTGCCGTCGATCACCACGTGGGGGCCGTCGTTCATGCCGGCGGCATACCAGCCGACCGATCCGCGGAGGCGCAGCGTGACCGTGGCTTTGAGGGCCACCGCCAGGCAGTGCTGGCCGACCGGATTGCGGACCTCGATCTCGGTGGCTCCCTGCTCGATCAGGCGCTTGAGGGCCTGGTTGATCTGGCGCGTGGAGAGTCCTTCCGCGTCGAGGACGGTGGTCTCGGCCGTGACTACCGAAGCCACCAGCGCACCTCCTTGGCCTGCAGCTCGCGTGGCACGAGATTCGGGTCGCGCAGGACGCGGCGGATGGCGCACTCTTCAGAGGCCAGCACCACCAGCTCGTCGTCCTCGGCGTACAGGAGCGGTTTCATGGCGAACTGGTCGCGCGCCAGCCCAATGCCGTCCCGGGTCGAGATCAGGTACGCGAAGGTGCCATCCAGGTCCCGGACCGACGCGGTGAGGGCCTCCTCCATCGAGTCCCCGTTCTCCAGCCGGTCCGCGATATAGACGGCGATCACCTCCGAGTCATTCTCGGTCGAGAAGTGATGGCCCTTCAGCTCCAGCTGACGACGCAGCTTGTGGTAGTTGGTGATCGTTCCGTTGTGCACGACCGCGATATCGGGGAAGGGGCGGGCCCAGAAGGGGTGGGAGTGCGCGATGTCGACCCGGCTCTCGGTCGCCATACGCGTGTGACCAATGCCATGAGTGCCTTCATAGCGAGCCACCTGATAGGTCTTCTCCACCTCGTAGGCCGAGCCCAGGTCCTTGATGATTTCCATTGACCGTCCTACGGAGAATACGCGCGCGCCGTCGACGCGGTCCTCGATCCCGTCGGCCAGACGGCCTTCGGCGTCGCCCTCGACGGTCAGGCGCACATTGTGGCCGCGTAAAACCCAGTCCTTGACCCGGGTGACTTCAGACGCGGCGTCGACCACGGCCCGCGGACCGCCGTCGGCGGCCACCCGGCTGGGGAGGTCGACCCGCACCAGGAAAGTGTCCGGCAACGGCGGCCCGTAGATGGCATAGCCCACCGAGTCGGTGCCGCGTCGGTATAGTTCCTGGCACATTTCGACCAGCGTCGGCCCGACCGGTCCCGCCTCCGAACCCTTGTAGAAGACGCCGACAATTCCGCAGATGGCGCCCTCCTCCTTTGGCGGTCCCCCGTGTTGGCCCACTTTACCGGTGCGCCCTTGGCAGCCACCACGGCGGAGGCAGCCATAGTTCGGACCGCCACATGTGCAAAACCTCCACAAGGTCGGAAGCCGGGATAGGCGGGGCGGCCCGCACCAATGGCTATCTGGGCTACCAGACGCCCGGAGACTGTGAGTTAATATGAGCACCCGCTCCAGAGCCGACCGACCAATCTGTGGCTGAAGCGGCTGAGAAAGGGGTATGTGCGGGATCGCCGGTGTCATCCATCGTGACGGTCTGACTGACGTCGGCTCCGAGATGACGTCGATGCTTCAATCGATGAAGCACCGCGGCCCGGACTCGAGTGGCTTCGCGCTGTTCCGGCCGCCCACCGAGCTGATCGTGATCCGCCTCAAGCTGGCGGATCCCCGCGACGGCCGGGACCTGGACTTTCAGGAGCGGTTGGAGCACCGCCGTCGCGGAATCGCGGATCGTCTCAAGAAGGTCGGCGCCATCGTCGAGAGCGTGGAGAGCGAAACGGACTACGCGCTCCGGATCCTCATCCAGTACGAGGGCGACCTGAAGACCCTGGCCGACCAACTGGAGGCTGTCTGGGGCTGCGAGGTGCTGTCGATCGGGTATGCCCTTGAGATCGTCAAGGATCTCGGCGACGCCGCGGAGGTGTCAGGCCAGTACAATCTGCGGGGTTTCCGCGGAACCCATGCTATCGGCCATGTGCGGATGGCCACCGAGTCGGACGTCGACATCTCGGGTGCCCATCCTTACTGGGCGTATCCATACTCCGACATCGCCGTCGTCCACAATGGCCAGCTCACCAACTATTTCCACTGGAAGCGGCGCCTGGAACGTGACGGGGCTCGGTTCATGTCCGAGTGCGACTCCGAGATCATCGCGGTCTACCTGGCCCACAAGATGGCGGACGGCCGCGACTTGAAGACGGCCATGCAGGAAAGCCTGGAGGACCTGGACGGGGTCTTCACCTATATGGTGGTGACCAAGGACAGCCTCGGGGTGGCCAAGGACGAGATGGCAGCCAAACCGCTCGTCCTCTATGAGTCGGACAATCAGGTGGTCATGGCCTCGGAGGAGGTCGCCATCCGATCCATCGTCGACCGCGAGATCGAGACCTACGACCCGTATGAGAGCCAGGTCCTGGTGTGGTCACTGTAAAACCGGCCGGCACGCGACGCGTCACCTACGACGCCCGTGGGCTAGCCGAGCCTTTCGCGACCGTACCGAAGATCTCGGAGATCTCCGGTCAGACGGCCAGGTTCGACGCCGCCAAGCTGACCACCCGCCAGATCAACCTGGAACTGCGCTGGCTCCTCTACGAGCAGGGCGTGACCGAGGTGACGGTCCGCAACCCCGGCGCCAAGCACTCCATCGGCGTCGGCATCCTGACGCGGTGTCGCATCCGGTTTGAGGGCAGCCTCGGGTACTTCGGCCTCGGCATGATCGATGGGCCGGAGGTGGTCGTCACCGGGCGAGTCGGATGGTCGGCCTGCGAGAACATGATGTCGGGGGTGGTCGTGATCGAAAAGAACGCCGGCTCGCTCACGGCGGCCGCGATCCGCGGTGGGGACGTGGTGGTCAAGGGCAGCGTCGGGGCCAGGACCGGCATCGACCAGAAGGGCGGCACCGTCATCGTCCTCGGCGACGCCGGGGTCAATACGGCATTCATGATGCAGCGCGGCCGGCAGATCATCTGCGGCAACGTCGGGCCACACCTCGGCGACTCGATGTACGACGGGGCCCTCTATGTGGCCGGCAAGGTGAAGTCTCTCGGGCTCGACTGCGTGCCAGGGCAGTGGACCGCTGCCGACACCGAGCTGATCGAGCGGAAGTTCCGCATCCACGGCCTGGGCACGCCGCCCCAGTTCCAGAAGTTCGTCTGTGGCAAGAAGCTCTACAACTACGATCAGCTCGAACCGAGCGAGCGAAAGCTCGTCATCCATTAGGGAGCCGGAGGCAGAGAGGACGATGGCCAAAGAAATCGAGACCACGTCGTCCAGCCGAAACATCCTCGGCCGGAGCCAGATCTGGACGAAGGAAGTCATCAACGACATCCACGTCAAGGCCGAACTGGGCCGCTACCGGATGCGGGGCTTCTCGATCTTCAAGAAGATGCCGGGTTGGGACGAGCTGGTCTTCCTGCCCGGGACCCTGACCCGGTTCGTGATCGAGGGCTACCGGGAGAAGTGCGAGACGAAAACGGTCCTGGGAGCCCGCTTCGCCAAGAACCCCCTGGAGCTGGACATTCCCATCTACATCACAGGGATGAGCTTTGGTGCCCTCTCACTGGAGGCCAAGATGGCGCTGGCCAAGGGTGCCTCCATGGCGGGGACCGCCACCTGTTCGGGCGAGGGCGGCATGATCCCACCCGAGCGTGATCTCTCCACCAAGTGGTACTACCAGTGCATCCAGAGCCGGTACGGCTTCAATCCTCACCACGCGATGCTGGCCGATGGCATCGAGTTCTTCATCGGCCAGGGCTGCAAGGTTGGCCTGGGCGGCCACCTGATGGGGCAGAAGGTGACCGAGCAGGTGGCGGAGATGCGGTCGCTCCCGCCGGGGATCGACCAGCGGTCGCCGGCGCGGCACCCAGACTGGCTGGGGCCGGACGACCTCTCCCTCAAGGTCCAGGAGATGCGCGAGGCGACGGACTACCGGGTCCCCATCCAGCTGAAGCTGGGAGCGGCCCGGGTCTACGACGATGTGCGCATGGCGGCCAAGTGCGGGCCCGATGTCATCTACCTCGACGGGGGTGAGGGCAGTACGGGGGCCGGTCCTCACATCGCCACCGAGGAGACGGGCATCCCGCTGCTGGCGGCCATCCCCGAGGCTCGGCGGGCGCTCGAAGACGTCGGGCTGGCGGATGAGATCGACCTGGTGGTGGCGGGGGGGATCCGCAACGGCGCGGATGTGGCCAAGTGCCTGGCGCTGGGGGCTACCGCCTGCGCCATCGGCACCGCCGGACTGATGGCCCTCAACTGCAACAAAGAGATTCCGGGGGTTACCGACTACGAGGGGACCGTCGGAGTCCCGGCCGGCTCGTGCTACCACTGCCATACCGGTCGCTGTCCGGTGGGCATCACCACCCAGGACCCCGAGCTGCGTAAGCGCCTGAGGGTCGACGAAGCGGCCGAGCGCGTGTACAACCTCCTGACCGCGATGACCATGGAGCTGCAGATGATCGCCCGGGCCTGCGGCAAGACCGACGTGCACAGCCTGGAGCCGGAAGACCTGGCGGCGCTCACGCTGGAGGCAGCCGCCATGGCCAAGGTCCCGCTCGCCGGGACGAACTACATCCCGGGCGTCACGGAGGAAGCCACTCTCAACCAGATCAAGTCCATGATGGAGAAGTTCCTGTACGACACCGATCACGGCTCCCCCAACGGCTCCGCCGGCCGCCTGGAGAAGCAGATGGAGACCGTTTAGCATGGCCGAGCGAAAGCTCTCGACCAGGACCGGGATTGACGCCGAGGAACTGGCCGGGCAGACCTTTCCCTATCAACACGACATTTCCCTGATCGAAGACCTGGATCTGGTGGCCCACACCCCCGGCAAGGACATCAACTGGCTCGAGGACATCCACTTGCTGAAGGAAGACGGCGTGCCGGCGGTCTTCGACCGGTACTCGAACTCGTTCCTGAAAATCTACTTCGAGATTCCGAAGGGCCGCGAAGACGAGATTGCCCGCAAGGTGCTCATGAAGCACCTGATCAGCGGGAACTCGTACGGGATCCGCTTGAAGGAGAAGCACGCGAAATTCGCGCAGCCGACCCTCGGCCCCTGGGTCCCATCATCGGCCACGGTTGGCGAGCACTACCGACGTCCGTCGCTGGAAGGCTGGGAGAAGCCCAGCGGACACTGACGCGCGATACGTCGTCATCGGGGCCGGTGTGCACGGCCTGTCCACCGGATGGCACCTCGCCAAAGAGCTGAAGGCGCGAGGCAAGGGATCCGGGAAGGACGTCCTGATCCTCGACAAAACAGGGATCGGGGCGGGCCCATCCGGGCTGGCCTGCGGGGTGATCCGTAATAACTACTTCCAGCCTGCCATGCGCCAGTTGATGGCCCACTCGGTCTCGGTATGGGAATCGGATCCGGAAGCGTTCCACTATCACCCGGTCGGGTACATGCAGATCGCCCCCGAGGTGATGCATGCCGACGTGGTCCAGATCCACGAGGAGCAGCGGGCGATTGGGTACCCGTCGCAGCTGGTGGAGGGCGAGGTGGGCTGCCGCGAGTACATGCAGGAGATGTTCCCGGATTGGCAGGCACAAGGCATCAAGGTGGTGAATCACGAGTTCAAGGGTGGCTATGCCGAGAACATGCCCTCCATGCTCGGGCTGGCCGCCAAGGCCGAGGCCGAAGGCGTCCGCATCCGCCAGGCCGTGACGGTTAAGGGCGTCCGCATCGAGGCGGGGGCGGTTACAGGCCTGGAGACCGACCAGGGCGAGATCCGCTGCGAGCACCTGGTCGTGGCCGCCGGCCCATGGGTCCGCGATCTCTGGGCCATGCTTGACCTGCCGTCCACGGTCACGGTCCTGGCCCGGGACGGGAAGCCGTACGACCGGCCGATGTGGACCTACTGGTGCCTGCAGGAGGGGACGCTGGGCGTCGATCCCCGCTACCTCACGGACAGTCAGGGCAACCTGCCCCCGGTGATGCATGTCGACACCGACGCGCCCCTCTACGACGACACCGACGGGACCCTCATCACCGACCGGCTGTGGGGCGTCTACTACAAACCCGACTTCAACTTCGGCGGCGTCCAGGGAGGCGCGGTGCCCTGGAAGGTCGAGCAGCCCGCCGATGACGTGGCAGTCGACCCGTACGGGCCGAAGAGCAAGGAGTTCGTGGTCGGGCCGGAGTTCGAGCGCATGTGGACCTCAGCCCTGGCCCATTGCCACACCCGCTTTCGGGGCAAGCGGGGTCTGTACCACAAGACTCCCTCGGGTGGGATTGGGGCCTTCACCCCCGACAGCTTCCCTGTCTTCGACGTCTTCCAGCAGAACGCCTACGTGATCGCCGACTCGAATCACGGCTACAAGATGATCGGCGTGGGGGCGCTGGTGGCCAGGGAGCTCATGGGTGACCAGCAAGGGCTGCTGGAGCCATTCCGGTTCTCCCGGTACGCCGAGGGCAAGCTCCACCCGGTGAGCCACTCGCCGTTCCCCTGGAGCTGACCCGAAGGAGCGACCGTGAGCCTCGGCATCGTCCTCGACTGCGCCGATCCGGAGCAGCTCGCCGGGTTCTGGGCCCGGGCGCTCCGTTATCGCGTCGGGCCGTACCAGCCGCCCTACATCATCCTGCGGCCCGAGGCTGGCGACGGACCGAAATTCGTTCTTCAGCACGTGCCCGAGCCGAAGCAGGTCAAGAATCGGATGCACCTTGACCTGTGGGTCGCCGACATCGAGGTGGAAGCTCGCCGGCTGAGCGAGCTGGGAGCCCGGCGCCAGTCGGCGGACCCGCTTGAAGAAATCGGGTCCCGCTGGATCGTGATGGCGGACCCAGAAGGCAACGAGTTCTGCCTTTGCCAGGAGGCGAAGTCGCCACCGGCCGCCGCCACAAGGTAGCCACAGCACCCCTTGCGCCGGTCTGCCTCCTCTGATATAAGGGCAACGGAGGCGGACCCCAGGGGCCCTTGCGGCGGCGCGTGGATTGGCGGCGAGGCTCCGAGCTCGCTCGGCAGGCTGAAATCCTGCATGTACCCAGCGTCGGTCTGACGGAATACGGGAGGTGGGAAGCTTGGCTACGGCGATAAGGTCCCGTGAACGGATCGCGGCGAAGGATGGAAAGTCGAAGAAGCCGGATCGCGAGGCGAAGAAGCAGGAAATCGCCAAACTGATCAAGGATCAGAAGGTCGAGTACGTCTATTACGAGCACATCAGCATCACGGGCCGGATCATCGGGAAGGGTGTGCCGTCGAATCATTTCGAAGAGGTCGCCGACACCGGCTACCAGCTGGTGTATGGCTCGGTCGCCGACCTGTTCATGGACCGCCACCACAACTACATCGGTTTTGGAGCGAACGAGTCCGAACTGAAGGGCATCCCGGACCTGGATACGTTTCGCATCCTGCCCTGGGAGCCGCGCGTCGCGCGCGTCTACTGCGACACCTTCGACAGCGAAACGGGGGAGCCGTTCGAAGCGGACTGCCGGTCCAACCTGAAGCGGCTTTCGGTCGAAGTCGAAAAGGACCTGGGCGGCACCTTCTACGTCGGCATCGAGCCCGAGATGATGTGGCTCAGGCAGGACGAGAACGGAAAGCTCGAGGGTGTGACCAAGCCATTCTGCTACCACATCGCCCAGTTCGAGATCCTCCGGCCGGTTTACCTCGACGTCATTACCTACGGTAAAGCCATGGGTCTCGACATGATCCAGGGCGACCACGAAGATGCCCCGGGGCAGCTCGAGCTGAACATGCATCACGACCGCGCCCCCATGACGGCGGACAACATCACGACCTACCGCCACATCTGCAGCGAGGTGGCACGCAAGCACGGTTTGATCGCCAGCTTCATGCCGAAGCCCTTCATCGGGGTTTCGGCGAACGGCCATCACCATCATTTCAGCATGAAGGACCAGCGAGGCGGCGAAATGTTCCTGGACGAAAGCGGTCCGGGGAAGCTCTCCCAGTTTGGCCGCTACTTCGTGGGCGGCATCCTGAAGCATGCCGACGCGCTCTGCGCGCTGACCGCCTCGACGGTCAATTCCTACAAGCGCTTCCTGGACGCTGGCTTCTGGGCGCCGCTCTACCGGGACTGGGGCTGGCAGAACCGGACCAGCCTGGTCCGGGTGGCGGCCCCGGGCCGCTGCGAGTACCGTGCGGTGGACGCCAGCGTGAATCCCTACCTGTCGCTGGTCGGCATCCTGGCGGCCGGCCGAGATGGGGTAAAAAACAAGATCGATCCGGGCCCCCCCCAGCAGGCCAACATCTATGAGATCGCCGACCGGGCCAGGCTGGCCCACGAGGGCGGCCGCGATCGGATCCCGCTCCACCTGGGAGACGCCCTCAAGGCCCTGGAAAACGACCCGGTCATCCGCGGCGCGCTGCCGGGCAAGCTCTACGACGTCTTCATGCATTACAAGACAGACGAGTGGGAGCGCTACCTGGCGCACGTCTCCGACTGGGAGCTTGACCGCTATTTGAACTTCCTCCCGTAGACCGAAACGGCGCCTCCCCGCCCCTCCCCGGGGGGAGGGGCGGATTGCCGTGGAGTGGCGTCTGCGTTGAGCGGGCGTCACTTTCCAGCGGAATGTGCGCGCCCTTGCAGCGGAGCAGCTGGCTGGGTTTCTGCGCGGTCCTTGAC